>JAEYWT010000160.1 GCA_023428865.1 Bacteroidota bacterium
CCACAAGCCCACCACCTTGCGCGAAGCCACGGCCACAGCCTTGGTAACCGTGAGCGATCCTGCTACGATAACGGCACTGAGGGAGAAACGCGTGCCCAAGGGTGATGTGCTCGAAAGCGCGCGTGTGGCCGCCTTGTTCGGGGTGAAGAAGACCCACGAGCTGATCCCCGATTGCCATCCATTGCCCATTGAGCATGCGGCTTGCACGTTCGCAGTTGGTGAGCAGGAGATCACCGTGACCATGTTGGTGCGCACCATCTATCGAACGGGGGTTGAAGTGGAAGCCATGCACGGTGCGAGTATAGCGGCCTTGACGATCTATGATATGCTGAAGCCCATCGACAAGGGTGTTTCCGTCGGTAGCATACGCTTGCAGGAAAAGAAAGGAGGCAAGAGCGATTGGAAGGACCGCTTCGACACGCCGCTGAAAACCGCGGTGTTGGTGATCAGCGATGGGGTGGCAAGTGGAAAGAAGGAGGATAAGGCTGGTGTGGCTATCGAGGAAAGGCTGAAGGGCCTCGGTATTTCGACGGTGATACGGGCTGTGGTGGCCGACGAGCCGGATGAGATCGCCGCCATGGTGAAAGCGTGGGCGGGCGAAGGCCTTGACCTGGTCCTAACCACCGGCGGTACGGGTCTGTCACCACGGGACCGCACACCTGAGGCCATCACACCACTGCTGGATCGCGAAGTGCCCGGCATCATGGAGGCTGCGCGCCGTTATGGTCAGGAGCGCACGCCGTTGGCGATGATGAGCCGGGGCATCGCGGGCATGATCGGCCGCACCTTGGTGATCACTTTGCCTGGATCAACGCGCGGTGCGCAAGAAACAATGGATGCACTTTTCCCGTTCGTGCTGCATGTGTTGAAGGTGCAGGAGCACGCCTTCCGACACGGGCTGTGACCGGTCTTTCCGTTCTTTGCGCCCATGATCAATGGCAAGGATGCCTGGGTGGATGAATTCGCCCTGCACCACATAGCCGGTGGAGCGGCAGAGAACACCTACAGCGACTACACCGCCGTGTTGAAAGGGGATGAAGAGCAGGCTTTCCTTCGCAAGCTTTTCCTGCGCCCCTTCGCGCAGATGGCGTCCACTTCGGAGTTCACCCATCCGGTGGGCCTGGAGTACAACGTGCTGTACAACCTGTGCAACGAGGTACAGGCGGGAAAGGACCTGGTGGAGGTGTCGGTGGATATCGCTAAACATCTGGTGGCGGTGTCGCGGCATTACAACATCAAAGGCGGTGACCTGTACGTGGCACGCTTGAACAACGTGGGCGTGGGCGATGAACGTTTCACGGCGCTAGGCATCTACAAATTCGAAGAGAAGGAGGTCTTCATCGAAAGCCGCACTGCAGAGGGGAAAGTCTCGATGTGGCTCAATCGGGGTCTTGGAAGTCTGAAGCCCAACAAGGCCTGCCTCATCGTCTTCACTCCGTATGCACCAACGGTATTCGTGGTGGACGACAACGACAATACCGATTATTGGCAGAAGGATTTCATCGGGCACCAGTTGAAGCGCGACCATGTCAACAGCACGAGCAACGTGTTGGAACTGACCAAGACCTTCATCACCGAGCAGCTGCCGCAGGAGTTCGAGACGCCACGTGCCGATCAGATCGACCTGTTGAACCGATCAGTGCAGTATTTCAAGGAGAATGCGGAGTTCGATCGTGCCACCTTCACGCAACAAGTGTTCGAGGAGGAGGGCATGATCGATGCGTTCGATCGCTTCGGAAAGACGTTCAAGGAAGAGCGTTCCGTGGCCTTCGACGATCAATTCGCCATCAGCAGCCACGCGGTGAAGAAGCAGGCACGCGTGTTCAAGAGCGTGTTGAAGCTGGACAAGAACTTCCACATCTACATCCACGGTGATCGCGACCGGATCGAACAAGGCGTGGATGAGCGCACGGGCCGCAAGTTCTACAAGATCTACTACGATCAGGAGAGTTGACCTTAGCCACCGATGCTCACCATCGGTCGGGCGCTCAGGTCATGCAGCACTTCTTCCTGTTTTTCTGGTTTGAACGGTGGAAGCCCACCCAGCATGGCGTGTTTGGACAACACGTTCGCTTCGATCAGTGGGACGATATCCTCGCCAAGGCGCAACGCGGAGAGCAGGTCGGTCTCTTCCCGTGCGAAGAGGCAGTTGCGCAATTTGCCTTCGGCGGTCAGGCGTAGGCGGTCACAGTTGCCGCAGAAGGGTGCGGTAACGGTACTGATCACAGCGAAGGTGCCTTTCCATCCTGGTACACGGTAGGCTTTGGCCGTGCTATGGGGTGCGTCATCCAGCTTTTCGAAGGAGTGTACACTACCGATGTGGCCTAGCATTTCAGCGTAGGTATACACCTGCTCTCGCCCCCAGCGGTTTCCAGCGAAGGGCATGAACTCGATGAATCGAACATGTATCTCCTTGTCCTTGGTCAGTTCCACAAAGGGAAGGATCTCATCCTCGTTCACCCCGCGCATCACCACCATGTTCAACTTCATGCGCATGCCGCGTTCATGAGCCGCAACGATGTTGTTCCACACCTGTTCGTAGCTGTGGCGTCGGGTGATGCGCTTGAAGCGTTCGGCGTCGAAGGTGTCCAGGCTCACGTTCAAGCCGCGCAACCCAGCAGCCCAAAGGCCTTCGAGGTGTTTGTGCAACGAAACGGCGTTGGTTGTAAGCCCGAGTTTCACCCCCAACGCGTTCAGGTCACGAACTATATCGACGGTATCGGGTCGTAGGAGAGGTTCGCCGCCGGTCAACCGGATCTTGGTGATACCGAAGCGTTCCACGAAAAGCCGGGCAATGTTCACCAACTCATCCCGGGTCATCAGTTCTTCGCGTCGGAGGAAGTGCTGGTCCTCTGGCATGCAATAGGTGCAGCGGAGGTCGCATTTATCCACTACGCTGATGCGCAGGCTGCGGTGGGTTCTGCCGTGGAGGTCGGTGAGGGACATGGCCCTTCAAAGGAACGACAAGGCGGACCAGTGGCAATGAAACCCGGACAGATACCGCTGCGTACAACGGCCCACAAGGACAGAAGCGAAAGCTCTCCCGATAGCAACGGTCCTCCAACTACAACTCAACGGACCAATGGACCAACGACCTACACGTACCGCATGGGCGCGCATTTGCCGTGCCCTTTTCCTTTTGATGCTGGCACCAACCTTGGCTAGCGCCCAATCGGGTTCCATCGACCCTGGCTTCAATGTCGGAACGGGCGCCAACAACCGCATCTTCGCCATGGCCGCACAACCCGATGGGCGGCAGATCATCGGTGGCACGTTCACCAGTTACGCCGGGAATGCGATAAACCGCCTGGCCCGGATCACGCGTACCGGCGCATTCGACAATACGTTCAACATCGGTGTCGGCCCCAATGGACAAGTTACCGCCATTGCCGTGGATGCCAGCGGTCGTATCCTCATCGGTGGCAGTTTCAGCATGTATAACAATGTGCAACGTGCACGGTTGGCTCGCCTGAACAGTGATGGTACCTTGGATGCGACCTTCAACATCGGTACCGGTATGGCAGGGGGAGTGGTGAACGCCATCGCTGTGCAACCGGATGGGAAGATCATCGTCGTTGGTGCCTTCACTGGATTCAATGGAGTCGCCCAGAACCGTGTGGTTCGCCTGAATACCGATGGTAGCCGCGATGTATCGTACAGTATCGGTACCGGGCCGAATGCGGATGTCTATGCAGTTTCCATCGACCAGGATGGGAAAGCTGTGATAGGTGGTGGTTTTGCAACCGTTAACGGCATCGCTAGGGCTGGTATCGCTCGCCTTACCACAAGTGGTGCGGTGGATGCGAGCTTCAACCCAGTGGGTGGTGTGAATAATGCTGTCTACACGGTGGCACATCAGCGTGATGGCCGTATCCTTATCGGGGGTATGTTCACCAGCTACAACGGTAACGTTCCTGCGGCTCGCATTGCACGTCTACAGCGCAATGGAACCTATGATGCATCCTTTGCGACCGGTACAGGCTTCAATAGCTGGGTCTACACGATCGCTGTTCAGGGTGATGGCAAAGTGTTGGCGGGTGGTGACTTCACGAGCTACAACGGGGTTTCTCGCAACCGACTGGTCCGTTTGAACACTGATGGGTCGAATGATAGCGGTTTCAGTACGGGTAGTACGGCGAACAATTGGATCTATGCCATCACTTGGCAGCCCGAGGGCCGGATCACTGCTGCCGGAGGTTTCACCAGTTTGAGCGGAACGGCTCAGAACCGTATCGTGCGGCTGTCTTCCATGTGCGATGAAACGATAGCTCTTACGGTCAAGACCGATGCGTTCGCATCACAGACGAGTTGGGAGTTGATCGGTGAAGGGTTCGACTACCCCATCTGTAGCGGATCAGGTTTCAGCAACAACACGGAATCGACCGTATCGTGTTGTGTTCCATACGGCCCCATGCGGTTACGAGTGCTGGATAGTGCTGGTGATGGGATGACCACTGGTGGGTATGTGTTGAAGGACGCCTCAGGGCGCCGCATCATAGACAACAAGGACGATGGTGTGTTCACTTCGGTGAGTAATATCTCAGGCAACGGTTCGTTCTACTTGCCGATGGGAGAAGGTCGTCCGATCTTCACATCCTGTGATAAGTTGGATTGGGTAAGCACGCAATTCATCGTAGCCACAGAACTTGCTTCGGTCAGTGCCCAATGGGGTGTGGGCGATCAGACCGACGATGGTTATGAGTTCTGGTGGTACGACCCGGATGGTTCCTATTCGCAACGGAAGTTCCGTAACCATGCCACCTCGGGTGGAACTGGCGCCGGGGCTCTTCGCGCCTGCCATCAACGTGTTTCATGGTCGCCTGCCGTTAATCCTATACCTGAAGGTGTGCTGTTGAATGTGAAGGTCCGCGGCCGGGTGAATGGCGTGAACCTCGAATGGGGGCCCGCCTGCAGGTTCAAGTTGGATCCTGTCGCTGCGGCTTGTCCCCAGACGCGCCTCATCAATATCCCGGGTCATCAGTATTTCTCCTGTGGTGTGACCAAGCCACGCAACAAGTATGTGACCGCGATAGCCGTACCACAAGCGAACAAGTATGAGTTCGAGTTCACTAATGCGGGTCTGGGTTACACCCGTACGGTGCAGTCCAACAATTACCACCGCACCTTGAACTGGGCGGTCGATCCGTTGGTCGTAGGACAGACCTACAACGTACGGGTCCGCGCCAGTCGTGATGGCGGCATCACCTTCTGCCCTTGGGGTGAAGTCTGTACGGTTACCATCTCCGCAACAGCGCAAGGTGGCAGTTCAAGCATGGCGGTTCAGCCCGAGAGCCTCAACCTTGAGCTATGGCCGAACCCTGGCACAGGCGAGCAAGTGCAGATGATCATTGCTGCGGATGGGGGAGACGATGCCGAGGTGAACATCACCGTGCTCGATGCCATGGGCCGCATCATACACCAACAGCCTGCCCGAACCGATGGTCTGCAATGGCGCGGTACGGTCGATTTCAGCAAGCAGCTGCCAACGGGTCAGTACTTCGTGCGCGTTGCTGTAGGAGATGTGATGGAGACGAAGCGATTCGTGGTAGCACACTAAGATCGTTCCAACACGCAGGACCGGACGAGGATCACGATCTTCGTCCGGTCTTCATTTTATGCCCATGCCAGTGATTACGGTGAGGGAGCGCTGCCCTTGGTGTCTGAAGGACGCCATCTACATGGATTACCATGACAACGTGTGGGGCCATCCAGAACATGATGACCGCAAGCTCTTCGCGAAGTTGATCCTCGATGGTGCACAAGCGGGCTTGAGCTGGTATACGATCCTGATCCGCAGTGAAGGATATGCGAATGCCTTCCACCAGTGGGATGTACAGCGGATCGCACGCTATGGTGCCAAGGATATCGAACGGTTGATGCAGGATCCCGGCATCATCCGGAACAGGCAGAAGATCGAAAGCGCGATCAAGAACGCGCAGGCCTATCTGCGGATCATGGAGAAAGGGGCTGGTTCGTTCGATCGGTTCATCTGGGGACATGTGGACCACGTACCCGTGGTGAACCAATGGACCAGCCTAAGCCAGGTACCTACCAGCACGCCTATCAGTGATGCGTTGAGCAAGGACCTGAAGAAGGCAGGCTTCTCGTTCGTAGGAACCACCATTGTGTATGCCTACATGCAGGCGATCGGCATGGTGGATGACCATCTGGTCTCGTGTTGGCGCAGGAAGCGCGCATGACCGATGGAAGCCGGTTAACTTGGCGGCATGGCGGCCTTGGTGGTACCGGTGCATGTTCACACGGTTGATGGTGGAACGACCGTTGATCGTGACGATCTGCTTGTCGTAGAGGAACCGTTGGAGATACGGTTGGGCAGTGGACCATTGGAGCAACGTGTAGAGCTACGCCTGAGCGTGACCATGCGCACACCTGGCCACGATGAAGAATTGGTGCGCGGTTTCTTGTTCACGGAAGGCATCGTTACTGAGCAGCAAAAATTGCTGCGGGTGGTGCCGTGCATGACCGTGAAGGAAGAGGAGATCGGTAATGTGATGCGCGCAGAGCTTCATCCTACGGTGCAAGTGGACCCTGCGCGTTGGCAACGGAATTTCTACACCACGAGCAGCTGTGGTGTGTGTGGCAAGAGCAGCATCGAGGCGGTCCATGTACAATGCCAACGTGCCATCGTGCCGCTCAGCGCGCTTGATCCCGGGGTCATCACGTCTTTACCGGACAGTATGCGTGCAGCGCAGACCGTATTCAAGCATACCGGAGGGATCCATGCCGCGGCGCTATTCTCCCCGCTGGGGGAACTGTTGGTGCTGCGAGAAGATGTAGGTCGGCATAATGCGGTGGACAAAGTGATCGGTGCTGCGCTGATGGCTGGCATCGAACTTGGAACAAGCATCCTCCTTGTTAGTGGCCGCGCAGGTTTCGAGCTGGTGCAAAAGTGCGTGGTCGCGGGTATTCCGCTGATGGCCGCTGTTGGTGCTCCATCTTCATTGGCTGTGGAACTGGCCCGTGAAAGCGGGCTCACCTTGATCGGATTTCTGCGAGGAGAACGTTTCAACCGATATGCGCCATGAACGAGCCACCCAAGTCCGACCGCAAGCGTATCGCCGCGCTGATGAAGGAACGCATTGCCGTGGTGCCGTATGACCCAACATGGCCGCAGCGCTTCGCGGAGGTGGAACAACGGCTGAAGAAATTGCTCCCTAAGAACCTGGTGCAACGCATCGCACACATCGGTAGCACAGCAGTGCCGGGGCTAAGTGCCAAGCCGATCATCGATGTGCAGGTAGAGGTGAACGACATGCAGGAGGTGATCGATCGTGTGGTATCCATGATGCAGGAGGCGGGTTATGAGTTCATCTGGAGATCTAGCATCGGCGAGAACGAGCCGTACTATGCATGGTTCATCAAACGTGATCATCAGGGTGAACGCACGGAACATATCCATATCCTGGCGCCGGATCAGAGCAGTGCGGAGCGTATCATCTTCCGCGACATCCTTCGCCGTCACCCCGAAGACGCGGCGGCCTACGAAGTCTTGAAGAATACGCTGGCGAAAAAGCACCCGCGTGACCGTGTGGCTTACACGGCAGGCAAAACAGAATTCATTCTGAATACCATACGCAAAGGCCGTGATGGCGGCCTGCGTTGAACCCCATGAACATGAAGCGTAACACCTTGCTCCCCATCTTGGTCCTCCACGGAGCGTTCGTGATCCAGGCACAAAGAACGTTCGATGTCACCATAGCCGACAGCACCTATCATATGAAGCAGTATTGGTTCGTGCTCTACACGGGAGGTGCTGACACGACCCGATCGGATAGCACTACCTCCGCGGAATTGATGAGGGCCCACTTGGAACATCAGCGAGTTCAAGCAGAGCGTGGTCTCATCGTACTATCCGGCCCGTTCGATAAGAACGAGGTCGGTTGGCGTGGAGTACTGCTCTACGATTGCGACACCCGGGAAGAAGTGGAGGGTTACCTGCGTCAGGATCCCTTCGTACGCCGGGGGCGCTTGGCCTACACCATTGCGCCGTGGTACGGGGCGGTGGGCACTAGGCTTCCCTAGCGGATCACTTCGAACTCAGCAGCCAAGCGTGTGTTCGGTCACCGCTAGCCGAGCGCCAGAAGTAACAGAAGCGGTTGCGTTTGCTGTTGAGCAAAGCTTGTACTTCTGGGTGATCCCGATGCGGATAGAATAGCACGATACGTCCGGTCGTTTGATCCAGTGTCGGCGCAGGCAATGGGCCTTCCCTGAAGCTCACTTGCAAACTGCGCACGATGTTACCCGAGCGAGCGGGTTGGCCAAGGAAGAGCAGGTCGCCGTTCGCGGTCGGTATCGCCTTCATCACCCGCATCACTTCCAACGAGCCGCTGCTGCCTAAATGCAGTGCTGTGCGAAGACCACCTTCCTTGTAACTGTCGGGAGCGAGTACAGGAGTGCCCATGGCGTTCGTTGTTGGTATGGTGAAGTTCGGGCGATCCAGTGGAACGGACCGTGCTTATCATCACATCAAGGCAAAACTTCATATTGGCTTAACATGGAAGCTGGTCCACTGGCCACCCAGAAGCGACTGGTGGAGAGCGGAAAGTGAAGTTAGTTAACCTCTTCGATCCGTATCGAGCGGCCATTGAGCACGGCCACTTCACCGGTGCGTTTTCCGAGCAAAGTTCGCCCCATCGGAGAGGCCGCGGAGATCGCGAAACACGTACCATCCCCGACCTCAATGGCCCCGAGCGCGATCGCGATGAAGAACACCCCTTGGTCCGTCATCACGAGGCTTCCGAAACCGACCCGGTCATGCTGTTGGTCCGGAACTACTCGGTCCAGTTCCTTCTGCATCGACCGTGCTACCGCCGAACGTCCTTCGAGTTGGTCCAACTCCTGTTGCACCATGGCGCGGCCCACCTCGTGTTTGTCGCCCGCGCTGCTCTTGGTATCGCTGTTGCGAGCTTCGAGGGTGGTGGCCAGTGCCGCCTTCAGCGCTTCGGCACGCTCCTGGAGTATGCGCGACAGTTCGTTCAGCACGGCCTGTTTCTTCATGCGGCGAAGGTCGTGATCATTTCATGTGGAGAGGTGCCCAGAACAAGTGGATGGCAGCAGTTCACATCCATAGGTGATCATGAAGAAGCTATCAGCGTTATCGCGGCGAAGTGTCCAGAAAGGAGAGTTGCTGGTCGTGGCATTCCGCACAACCAAGACCTCGCTTTTCCAGCAAACCGTTTAATGGGTTGGGTTACCCCCCCAACGCCTCATCCGACCATTGCAGTAGTGATACAACGGTCGTTCACGTGTCCATGGACCACCCTCCTTACTTTCGCTCGCATGAACACGCGTTCCATCGAACTCCTTCCACCGGACAAGCACACGGGCCTTACGTTGGTGCCCAAGCAAGACCGTGCCGCTGGCCTTTCAGCGCTCACCCGTTCGCTCGCACATCTGCAGGAAGAGACCGGTGTGCTCAACGGCATCAGCATCCTCAACAAGCTGAACCAGAAGGAGGGCTTCGATTGCCCGGGTTGCGCATGGCCCGATCCGGACCACCGCAGCAAGTTGGGGGAGTATTGCGAGAACGGGGTGAAGGCCATCGCGGAGGAGGCTACCACCAAACGCGTGGACCGAGCCTTTTTCGCCAAGCACAGCGTGGAGGAACTGAGCACCTGGAGCGACTACGAGCTGGGCAAGGCAGGGCGGATCACGGAGCCCTTCATCCTGCGGGCGGGTAGTTCACACTATGAGCCCTTGTCGTGGAATGCGGCTTTCGCGCACATCGCACAACGCTTGAACGCACTGGCCTCGCCCAACGAAGCGGTGTTCTACACCAGCGGTCGCGCGAGCAATGAAGCGGCATACCTCTACCAGCTCTTCGTGCGCCGGTTCGGTACCAATAACCTGCCCGATTGCAGCAACATGTGCCACGAGAGCAGCGGTGTGGGCTTGAACGAGACCATCGGTATTGGTAAAGGCACGGTCTCATTAGATGATCTGCACAACGCTGGCCTGGTGATCGTGATGGGGCAGAATCCCGGCACCAACCACCCGCGCATGCTGAGCGCATTGACGAAATGTGTGGAGAACGGCGGCCGTGTGGTTAGCGTGAACCCGCTGCCCGAGGCCGGTACACAACGCTTCGTGAACCCGCAGAGTCCGATGGCGGTTCTTAAAGGTGGAACAGCCTTGAGCAGTTTGCACATCGGCCTGCGCATCAACACCGATGTGGCCTTGTTGAAGGGCGTGATGCGCCTGCTGCTGGACCGCGAGGAAGCCAAGCCGGGTACGGTGTTCGATCGCACATTCATCAACGAACGAACAGAAGGCTACGATGCCTTCATCAACGAATTGCGCAATGTGGACGCGCAACGAATGGCGGACACGTGCGGTGTGCCGGTGGCGCAATTCCACGAGCTCGCAGAGCTGATCTGCAGCACGGAGAAGATCATCATCACCTGGGCGATGGGGCTCACGCAACACGTGAACGCGGTGGCGAACATCCGCCAGATCGTGAACTTGTTGTTGTTGCGCGGGGCTTTCGGCAAACCCGGTGCGGGTGCTTGTCCGGTGCGTGGCCACAGCAACGTGCAAGGCGACCGCACCATGGGCATCTACGAGAAGCCTTCGGAGAAATTCCTGCAAGCCCTGGATGCTCGCTATCAATTCAACGCACCACGTCCACACGGTTTCGATGTAGTGGATTGCATCGAAGCGATGCGCGATGGTAAAGCGAAGGTGTTCATCGCCTTGGGTGGCAACTTCATTAGCGCCACGCCCGATAGTACGGTCACGGCGAAGGCTATCATGAATTGCGGGCTCACGGCACAGATCAGCACCAAGCTCAGCCGCAGCCACGTGATCACCGGTGAAGAAGCGATCATCCTGCCCTGCATCGGCCGCAGCGAACGAGACATGCCCTTCACGTTGGAAGGCAACGCGCCGAAAGGGTCGAAGCCGCAATTCGTCACTGTTGAGGATAGTATGAGCGTGGTGCATCGCTCGCAGGGATCGCACGAGCCGGCATCACCAGAACTGCGCAGTGAACCGTGGATCGTGTGCGGGATCGCCGATGCCACATTGGCCCCACAGCCCACGCTGCGCTGGAAGGAATGGGCGCAGGACCACGATCGCATCCGCGACGAGATCGAAGCGGTGATCCCCGGATTCCAAGACTTCAACAAGCGTGTTCGCACACCTGATGGATTCGTATTGCCGAACGGAGCGCGCGATGGAGCACGCTTCACCACCGCCAATGGAAAAGCGAAGTTCAGTGTGGATGCATCACCAACCTGGACGGTTCCCGAG
>JAEYWT010000331.1 GCA_023428865.1 Bacteroidota bacterium
TGGCGAACGTTCACGTCCTTGCCTACTCTGTCTGTACCATTCGTAGGTAAGCCCCGTCATTTGTTTTCGACCCAACAAACGCTCCCGTTGAAGCCCATAGCCCCACCTCGTTACATCGGTTCGGATAACGAACGCAGTTTCGGCCGCACAGTGCGCGACCGTGTCAACGCGCATTTCAAAGAGAGCGGCACGAACACCAAGGCAGATGGCCGCTTGGTTCCGAAGGTGACCATCCTCATGACCCTGTTCTTGGCTCCGCTGGCGGTGATCCTGCTGGTACCGATGTCGGCGTGGATCGCGCTGGGCCTGGTGCTATTGATGGGCATCGGCATGGCCGGTGTAGGCATGGCCGTGATGCACGATGGCCTGCACGGCGCCAGTTCCACCAAGCCGTGGGTGAATGATGTGCTCGGCGGAACCATGTATGTGCTTGGCAGCGACGCCTTCACCTGGAAGATCCAGCACAATGGGGCGCACCACACGCACACCAATGTGGATGGGGTGGATCAGGATATAGACCCACCGGACCTGCTGCGTTTCAGCGAACACGCGCCGTTGTGGCGTGTGCATCGGTTCCAGCACGTGTATTCGTTCTTCTTCTATGGCCTGCTCACCCTGGTGAAGCTGGGCAACGATTTCATCTCCCTAACCCGCGTGGCGCGCAGTGGCGATGCCCGTTACAAAGGGCGCAACTACGCGATCGATCTGGCCATCATGGCGGTAGTGAAGCTGGTGCATGTGTTGATGTTCATCGGCCTACCCTTGTGGTTCACCGACTTCGCAGTGTGGCAAGTGCTCACCGGATTCGTGATCATGCACTTCACCTGTAGCGTGATCCTGGGCACGGTGTTCCAACTGGCCCACGTGGTGGAAGGTGCCGAACAACCCTTGATGGATGAGAAAGGCGTGATCCACAACGATTGGGCGGTGCATGAGGTGTTGACCACGGCGGATTTCGCCCCGAACAGTCCGTTGGTGACCTGGTATACCGGTGGCCTCAACTACCAGGTGGAGCACCACCTGTTCCCAGCCGTGTCGCATTTGCATTACCCCACCATTGCCCCCATCGTGCAGCGTACGGCGGAAGAATTCGGGATACCGTACAATGTGAAGCCCTCCATGCGCGCGGCCCTGGGTTCACATATCCGCCGGTTGCGGCAACTGGGTGGTGTGGCCTGAGTCGACTTCGGCACCAAGACATACCTGAAAGACGAAGCCCCGGCATTTCGCCGGGGCTTCGTTGTTCTTGCGAGAGGGATCTTCCTCAGGCCTTGGTCACGTTGACCGCGTTGAGGCCCTTGGGGCTGTTCTCCACATCGAAAGTGACTTTGTCACCCTCGAAGATGGGTCCACGGGTGCCGGTCTTATGGACGAAAACGTCCTTACCACCCTCGTCTGGGGTGATGAAACCAAAGCCTTTCTCCGTGTTGAAGAACTTCACTGTACCACTTGACATGTACTTACTGGTAATGTGCCCGCCAGCGTGGCGGACGTGTTGATCCCCGGCAAAACCACCGGGGCATTGATGTGGTAAAGGTCGGCAAAAATGCGCCTCCCTCGACATTTGAGTGGAAATTAACCGCTGGAACAGCGGCGGGTAGGCTCGCTGCGACCAGTTTCGCACTCGCCCCACCCCAAAACCGCCCAAGGGCCTGGTCATCCGGCTCAGTCCACCCGGATCACATTCCCCACCCCTGTATCGGTCACTTCCACCACCGGGTTGCCATGGTAGTAGATGTTACCAACACCACTAAGGTGACCGAACAGGCGGTGGTTCACCTTCAGCTCCAGGTTACCCACGCCAGAAAGGCCCACCTGGCAGGTATCCGCGCTCATGGCCGAAGCGTTCAACTGCCCTACCCCATGCTGGGTGATGATGAGCCGGTCGGTGGAGCCATGCATGGTAAGGTCGCCCACACCGTTGCTGGTCACCTCCAACCGTTGCAGATCATGGAAGCCCGCCAGGTCCACCTTGGCCACACCGTTCTGCGTAAGCTGGCTTATCGTGGGCATATCCACGGTGGCCTCGAAACGCAGTCCGTCGTGGTAGTTGGCTTGGTCTAAGGAAAGAACGAGGGTGTTACCACTCACGCTTGTGCGCAGGTAAGCGATGGCATTCACGTCCGTTCGCACGGTGACCATTTGGGAGGCGCCGTATCGGATCTTCGCGTCGATAGGCCCTTCGATCCGGACCGCATTGAAGGCGGGCACGGACCGTGCTTCGGTAACGACATGGCCGCTACTGCGGATATCGTCCTTGCGGCAGGCGGTGAATACAGAAGCGGCGAAAGCCAGGAAAAGGATGGTGTGCGAGGTGCGCATGGTTCGTGCAGGTAAGTGTTTGGTCGTTCATCCATAGGACAACGACCAATGCCGATACCCCTACCGGGTTGAATAATTCACCGCACGGAACGAACTTCGTGGTTCCTAATAACCAGAAGGACCTGTACCATGGCAGCGACGAAAAAGGCCGCACTTGAAAAGAAGGCAGCACCCCGGAAAAAGGCGGAAACCCCGGTGAAACTGCTCGCTGGCGGCAATCCGCAGGTCGCGAAGGGCTATGGCGATGAGGTGGTGCAAGCCTACATCGCGGCCATTCCGGATTGGAAGCGGGAGGTGTCCGTGCGCTTGGATGCATTGATCACCAAAGCCTTCCCGAAGGTGCAGAAGGCCGTGAAGTGGAACACACCGATGTATGGTACGGATGAGAAGAACTTCTTCATGGGCTTCCACATGATCACGAAGTACGTGAAGGTGGCCTTCTTCCAAGGCGCGCAGTTGAAGCCCTTGCCGCCCGATGCCAGCACGCAGAAGGCCGTGCGCTACCTGCACATTTATGAGGGCGATACGATCGACGAGAAGCAGTTCATAAGCTGGGTGAAACAGGCGGCGAAACTGCCCGGTGAGAAGATGTAGGTGGAGGCTTGCGGAGAATAGCGCACTTTTTCTCCGCAGATGATGAGGAGAATTTCAGTTCAACATTGCGCAGCCCTATACACGAACCGCCCCATGAACCCCAAAGTAGACTGGTTCTTCGCGAAGGACACCCAGTGGCAAGAGGCCTTCCAACTGCTTCGCGAGATCGCTTTGGACAGCGGCCTTACCGAGGAACTGAAGTGGGGCCACCCGTGCTACACGCTCAAAGGCAAGAACGTTTTCCTGATGCACGGTTTCAAAGCGTATTGCGCGCTGCTCTTCCACAAGGGCGCCTTGCTGAAGGACCCGAAGAAGATCCTGGTGCAGCAAACCGCGAACGTGCAGGCGGCTCGGCAGATCCGGTTCACGAGCGTGAAGGAGATCAAGCAGCTTACGCCCATGGTGAAAGCGTTCATCCGGGAGGCCATCGCATTGGAAAAGGCTGGAAAGAAAGTGGACCTGAAGGATACTTCGGAGTTCGTGATGCCCGCCGAGTTCCAGAAGGCACTGAAGGAGATGCCCGAGCTGAAGAAAGCCTTCCATGCACTCACGCCAGGCAGACAGCGCGGTTACCTGCTGCACTTCGGCGATGCCAAACAGAGCAAGACACGCGTAGCACGGATCGAGAAGAACGTGGATCGGATATTGGCGGGCAAGGGGTTGGATGACTAGATCGATAGGCATACCATGCTCACGGCCATCATCCCCAAGCTGCCCATGCGCGACCCGGCGACTACTCGAGCCTACTATGTGGACCAACTCGGTTTCACGGTAGAAGGAGAATATGAGAACTACCTCATCGTGAAGCGCGACGGTGTGGAGTTGCACTTCTTTCTTTACGCCGACCTCGACCCAAGGGAGAACTACGGCCAGGTCTATATACGGGTGAACGGTATCGAAGCGCTATACAACGCATGGTCCGAACAAGGCGTGCGCATCCATCCCAACGGAGCCCTAAGCGACAAGCCATGGGGGCAGCGTGAATTCGCGCTGTTGGACCCGGACCATAACCTGTTGACGTTCGGAGAAGCCGTGTGAACATGGAACCGAAAGGACCTTCGAAGATGCTGAACGGAGGACTGCGCTTCCCCTCGGTGGCTGCCTTGCTGGAGTTCCTCCCTGACAAAGAGCGCGCCCTTACCGAGCAATTGCGTGAGCTCATCATCTCCGAAGCACCAGACCTGAAAGAGCGGCTAAGCTTCAATGTGCCCTTCTACAAAGGCCGGCGCGATGTGTGCTTCCTCTGGCCTGCATCGGTACTATGGGGAAAGACAAAGACCTACGAGGGGGTGCGCTTTGGTTTGAGTTATGGGAACCTGGTACCAGGTTGCGAGCCCTACTTGCAACGGGGAGAGCGCAAACAAGTGTGCTGGCGGGACCTCACCAGCTTGAGCACGTACGACGATCGGATGATCAGGACCTTGTTACGCATTGCGATACAAGTGGACCAGGAGCGTAGGCAAGGATTACGCTGAACGGGATGTCTTACCACGCGACCTTAACAAGTGAACATCCGGCCGGGATGGATCACCGCACCTTCTCCAACGTGAACCGCACCATGGAGCTGACCATGCGCTTTCCATCCGGGGCATTGGCATCCACCACCCAAGCCGGGGACCAGATGGGCCCATCCATCAAGGCCATTTCCATAGTGGACACATGGTCGGTCCGTTCGTGATGGATGCGGCCATAAAAGCGGCCGCTATCGTTGATGCTGCCGATGCCCGTGTACAGCACCGATCCCTTGGCTTGGATCCCCGCCTTGCGACCCAACGCTTCCTGGACCTTCGCTTGAAAAGCACCCTGTCCGGCGGGACAATAGGCCAGGCCACCGCGGCTCATTTCCACCTGGCCCGGACCGCAACCACCTTCGCGTAGGTTGAGCAGCTCCAAGGTCACACCGGTACTGTCGCGTTCCACACGAACGGCACACGTACCACAGGGCGCGATACGGCTGGTAGCGGTAGCGCTCGGCGCAAGGT
>JAEYWT010000026.1 GCA_023428865.1 Bacteroidota bacterium
CGGCAACACCACCCACGTGGAAGGTACGCAGGGTAAGCTGTGTTCCAGGTTCACCGATGGATTGTGCCGCGATCACACCAACGGCTTCACCACGCTGTACCATGCGGCCAGTGGCGAGATTTCGACCATAGCACTTCACGCACACGCCCTGCTTCTGCTCGCAGGTGAGCACGCTGCGGATCTCCACTTCCTCGATCGGGCTGCTGGCGATCGCTTTGGCGATATCCTCGTTGATGTTCTCTCCACTAGAAACGAGCAGTTCGCCTGTTTGTGGGTGATACACATCATGCACCGCAGTGCGACCCAATACACGATCGTACAGGCTTTCCACGATCTCTTCGTTCTTCTTCAGCGCCGTGGCCACCAGACCGCGGAGCGTACCGCAATCTTCCGTGGTGATCACCACGTCCTGTGCCACGTCCACCAGACGACGGGTGAGGTAACCCGCATCAGCCGTTTTCAGAGCGGTATCCGCAAGACCCTTGCGGGCACCGTGGGTGGAGATGAAGTACTCCAGGATGGACAGGCCCTCTTTGAAGTTCGAAAGGATCGGGTTCTCGATGATGTCCTGTCCGCCGCCACCGCCGCTCTTCTGCGGTTTGGCCATCAGACCGCGCATACCAGAGAGCTGACGGATCTGCTCTTTGGAACCACGGGCACCGGAATCCATCATCATGTAGATGGAGTTGAATCCCTGGCGATCGTTCTTGATCTGCTCCATCAAGGTGAAGGTCACCTTGCTGTTGGTGTGGGTCCAGATATCGATCGTTTGGTTGTAACGCTCGTTGTTGGTGATCAGACCCATGTTGTAGTTGCCGGTCACCTCGTCCACCTCCTTCTGCGCGGCGGTCACGAGTTTGTCCTTGGCTGGCGGAATGACCACGTCGTCCAAGTTGAAGCTCAAGCCACCGCGGAAGGCGCTCATGAAGCCCAGGTCCTTGATGTCGTCCAAGAACTGCGCAGCACGTGCGGTACCGGTCTCCTTCACCACCATACCGATGATGTCGCGTAGGGCCTTCTTGGTAAGCACCTCGTTGATGAATCCCACCTCTTTCGGCACCACCTCGTTGAAGAGTGTGCGGCCGCAGGTGGTCTCGATCATGCTTGTTTTTCCGTTGATGTCCGCCCAACGCAGTTTGATGTGCGTATGCAGATCCACCTGACCTTCGTTGTAGGCGATGATCACCTCTTCGGGGCTATAGAACGCACGGCCTTCACCTTTCATGGTGCGTTCCGCGTCCGTCTTACGGCCCTTTGTGATATAGTATAGACCAAGCACCATGTCCTGGCTCGGTACCGCGATAGGCGCACCGTTGGCAGGGTTCAGGATGTTGTGGCTGGCCAGCATCAACAGCTGCGCCTCAAGAATGGCGGCGTTGCCCAGCGGCACGTGTACGGCCATCTGGTCACCATCGAAGTCAGCGTTGAACGCGGTACAGACAAGCGGGTGCAGTTGGATGGCCTTGCCTTCGATCAGCTTCGGCTGGAAAGCTTGGATACCGAGGCGGTGCAGGGTCGGTGCACGGTTGAGGAGCACCGGGTGGCCCTTCAGCACGTTCTCCAGGATATCCCACACCACGGGCTCCTTCTTGTCAACGATCTTCTTGGCGCTCTTCACCGTCTTCACAATGCCACGCTCGATGAGCTTGCGGATGATGAACGGCTTGAAGAGCTCGGCGGCCATATCCTTTGGCAGACCGCACTCGTGCAATTTCATTTCGGGACCAACAACGATCACGGAACGTGCGCTGTAGTCCACACGCTTACCGAGCAGGTTCTGGCGGAAGCGGCCCTGCTTGCCCTTGAGCGAATCGCTCAACGACTTCAGCGGACGGTTGCTCTCGCTCTTCACCGCGCTGCTCTTACGGCTGTTGTCGAACAAGCTGTCCACAGCCTCCTGGAGCATACGCTTCTCGTTGCGTAGGATCACCTCGGGCGCCTTGATCTCCATCAAACGCTTCAACCGGTTGTTACGGATGATCACACGGCGGTAGAGATCGTTCAGATCGGACGTTGCGAAACGGCCACCGTCCAGGGGAACGAGCGGGCGCAGTTCGGGAGGGATCACCGGAACCACTTTCACGATCATCCACTCCGGATTGTTGCTGCGGCGGCTGATGGCGTCGCGGAAGGCTTCCACCACGTTCAGGCGCTTCAACGCTTCGTTCTTACGCTGCTGGCTGGTCTCGGTGTTGGCCTTGTGGCGCAGATCGTAGCTCAGGCTGTCCAGGTCCAGGCGCTTCAGCAGGTCGTGCAATGCATCGGCCCCCATCTTCGCGATGAACTTGTTGGGGTCGCTATCGTCCAGGTGCTGGTTCTCCTTACCCAGGGTTTCCAGGATGTCCAGATACTCTTCTTCGGTGAGGAAGTCGAGGTATTGCACGGCATTGCCCTCCTTGTTCACGGCCGTACCAGCCTGGATCACCACGTAACGTTCGTAGTAGATGATCTGATCAAGCTTCTTAGTGGGCAGACCCAGCAAGTAACCGATCTTGTTGGGGAGGCTACGGAAATACCAGATGTGTGCTACGGGCACCACCAGCTGGATGTGGCCCATACGCTCACGACGTACCTTCTTTTCGGTCACTTCCACTCCGCAGCGGTCGCAAACGATCCCTTTGTAGCGGATTCGTTTGTACTTACCGCAATGGCATTCGAAATCCTTCACAGGACCGAAGATGCGCTCGCAGAAGAGACCATCACGTTCCGGCTTGTAGGTCCGGTAGTTGATCGTCTCCGGCTTGATCACCTCTCCATGGCTGCGCTCGAGGATCTGCTCGGGGCTGGCCAGGCTGATGACGATCTTATTGAAGTTGCTGTTCAGCTTCACTTCCTTCTTCATGTTCTCGCGTTGCTTGCTAGCGTTCGACGTTCAGTTGCTCACCGGGTTGATCACTCGAGGGAAACGTTCAGTGCCAGACCACGCAGTTCGTGGAGCAACACGTTGAACGATTCCGGGATACCCGGGGTCGGAAGGGGTTCGCCCTTCACGATGGCCTCGTAGGCCTTGGCGCGGCCGATCACGTCATCGCTCTTCACGGTGAGTATCTCCTGCAGGATGTTGGCGGCACCGAAGGCCTCCAACGCCCACACTTCCATTTCACCGAAGCGCTGACCACCGAACTGGGCCTTACCACCCAGCGGCTGCTGTGTGATCAGGCTGTATGGTCCAATGGAGCGGGCGTGCATCTTATCGTCCACCATGTGTGCGAGTTTGATCATGTAGATCACACCCACCGTTGCAGGTTGGTCGAAACGCACTCCTGTACCACCGTCGATCAGGTAGGTCTTGCCGTTGCGTGGGATACCGGCCTCGTCCGTTTCCGCGTTGATCTGGTCGTGGCTTGCACCATCGAAGATCGGTGTGGCATACTTACGGCCCAGTTTCTTACCGGCCCAGCCCAGAACGGTCTCGTGGATCGGGCCCAGGTTCATCCGGCTTGGTACACCCAGCGGGTTCAGCACGATGTCCACCGGTGTGCCATCCTCTAGGAACGGCATGTCGGCATCACGAACGATCTTTGCTACGATACCCTTGTTACCGTGGCGGCCGGCCATCTTGTCGCCCACCGTCAGCTTACGCTTGGCAGCTACGTACACTTTGGCCAGTTTCACGATACCCGTTGGCAGTTCGTCGCCGATGCTCACTTGGAATTTCTTCCGCTTGTAAACACCGCTGATGTCGCTGTGGCGGATGTTGTAGTTGTGGATCAGCTGGCGCACCAGTTCGTTCGTCTTCTTGTCCGCGGTCCACTCGGTGGGGTCCACGGTGATGAAGTCGATCGCTTGCAGCACCTTGGCGCTGAACTTCACGCCCTTCTTGATCTGCTCTTCCTTGTACTTGTTGAAGACGCCGTTGCTGGACTGGCCGTCCACGAGCTTCATCAACTTCTCGATCAAGAGGTTCTTCAAGGTACCGAGGTCCTTGTCCTGCTCTTTATCGATCTGCTCGAGCACGCCTTTCTCGTTGCCCTTGGCCTTCTTGTCCTTCACGGCACGGCTGAAGAGTTTCTTGTCGATCACCACACCCTTGGTGCTGGGCGGTGCCTTCAACGAAGCATCCTTCACATCACCGGCTTTGTCACCGAAGATGGCGCGCAGCAGTTTCTCTTCTGGTGAGGGATCGGTCTCCCCTTTCGGCGTGATCTTACCAATGAGGATATCACCCTCTTTGATCTCCGCACCTACGCGGATCAAGCCATGTTCGTCGAGGTCTTTGGTGGCCTCTTCGGAAACGTTCGGGATATCCGCGGTGAGTTCCTCAAGGCCGCGCTTGGTGTCGCGCACTTCCATGATGTACTCATCGATGTGGATGGAGGTGAAGATATCTTCCGAAGCTACGCGCTCGCTGATCACGATGGCATCCTCGAAGTTGTAACCCTTCCATGGCATGAAGGCCACTTGCAGGTTGCGGCCGATGGCCAATTCACCATCCTGGGTACCGTAGCCTTCGCAAAGCACGTGTCCCTCGGTCACCTTCTCGCCCTTGCGCACGATGGGGCGCAGGTTCATGCAGGTGCTTTGGTTGGTCTTCAGGAATTTGGTCAGCTTGTACTCCTTCTCGTCGCCATCAAAGCTCACGGTGCGCTCATCGTCGCTACGCTTGTATTCGATCACGATCTTGTCGCTGTCCACGCTCTTCACCACACCGTCGCCTTCAGCAACGAGCAGTACACGGCTATCGCGGGCCACGAGCTCTTCCAGACCGGTACCCACGAACGGCGCTTCGGGGCGCAGCAAGGGAACGGCCTGACGCATCATGTTCGAGCCCATGAGCGCACGGTTGGCGTCATTGTGCTCCAAGAACGGGATCAGGCTGGCGGCGATGGAAGCGATCTGGTTCGGTGCAACGTCCATCAGGTGAAGCTCCTTCGGCTCCACCACGGGGAAGTCACCCATCAGACGGGCTTTCACGCGGTTTCCGGTGAATTCACCCTTCTCGTTCACCTCGGCGTTCGCTTGAGCGATCATGAGGTTGTCCTCTTCTTCAGCGCTCAGGTAGGTAACCTCGGCCTTGATGTCCACCTTACCTTCCTTCACGGTGCGGTACGGGGTCTCGATGAAGCCCAGGTTGTTGATCTTCGAGTACACACAGAGCGAGCTGATCAGACCGATGTTCGGTCCTTCTGGCGTCTCGATGGTGCAGAGGCGGCCATAGTGTGTGTAGTGTACGTCACGTACCTCGAAACCAGCGCGTTCGCGGCTCAGACCACCGGGTCCAAGCGCCGACATGCGGCGCTTGTGGGTTATTTCGCTGAGCGGGTTGGTCTGGTCCATGAACTGGCTCAACTGGTTCGTTCCGAAGAACGAGTTGATCACCGAGCTCAGGGTCTTGGCATTGATCAGGTCGGTGGGTGTGAACACCTCGTTGTCGCGCACGTTCATACGCTCGCGGATGGTGCGGGCCATACGGGCCAGACCCACGCCGAACTGGGCGTGTAGCTGCTCGCCCACGGTGCGTACACGACGGTTGCTCAAGTGGTCGATATCGTCCACATCGGCCTTCACGTTCACCAGCTCGATCAGGTACTTGATGATGAAGATGATGTCTTCCTTCGTCAGTACACGAACGCTGAGCTCGCTCTCTAGTCCGAGTTTCTTGTTGATGCGGTAGCGACCAACCTCACCGAGGTCGTAACGCTGCTCGCTGAAGAACAGCTTGTCGATCACACCACGAGCAGTTTCCAGATCGGGTGGTTCTGCGTTCCGCAGTTGGCGGTAGATCACCTCCACGGCCTCCTTCTCGGAGTTGGAGGTATCCTTTTGCAGGGTGTTGTAGATCAGTGCGTAATCGGCGGCGTTGATGCCGGCCTTGTGCAGGATCACGGTCTTGGCGCCGCTCTCCACGATCTGGTCCACATGGTGCTCTTCGATGATCGTTTCGCGATCGATCATCACTTCGTTACGCTCAATGGACACCACTTCGCCGGTATCCTCGTCCACGAAGTCTTCTACCCAGGTCTTCAACACGCGGGCGGCGAGTTTGCGGCCCACACTTTCCTTCAGGTTGGCCTTGGTCACCTTGATCTCGTCGGCCAGGCCGAAGATCTCCAGGATCTGTTTGTCGCTCTCGAAACCGATGGCACGCAGCAAGGTGGTCACCGGTAGCTTCTTCTTGCGGTCGATGTAAGCGTACATCACCCCGGTGATGTCCGTGGCGAATTCGATCCACGAACCCTTGAACGGGATGACACGGGCGCTGTACAATTTGGTGCCGTTGGCGTGGCGGCTTTGGCCGAAGAACACGCCAGGGCTGCGGTGCAATTGCGACACGACCACGCGCTCGGCACCGTTCACCACGAACGAGCCCTTGGGGGTCATGTAAGGGATCTGGCCCAGGTACACGTCCTGCACGATGGTCTCGAAATCCTCGTGCTCGGGATCGGTGCAATAGAGTTTCAGCTTGGCCTTCAACGGCACGCTGTAGGTCAATCCGCGCTCGATGCACTCGTCGATGCTGTAGCGGGGCGGATCGATGAAGTAGTCCAGGAATTCCAGCACGAACTGGTTGCGGGTGTCCGTGATGGGGAAATTCTCGCTGAACACCTTGAAGAGGCCTTCGCTCTCACGATGTTCGGGGAGGGTCTCGATCTGGAAGAAGTCTTCGAAACTCTTCAGCTGGATATCGAGGAAATCGGGGTAATCGATCGAAAGCGGGCTGGAGCCGAAATCGATACGCTTGCTTTTCTTGGAACTGGTCTTCGCCTGGGCCATGTGTGCGGAATAAGGAAGAACGAGTACGACCGTATCAAGGAAGGATCCTCCTTCACTCTTTCCGGACACCCGGGCTGGATCAGCTCCCGGGTATGCGTTGCCGGCCTTGCGGCGAGGCGTGTATCACAGAACAGCCGGAAAGGCCCGCCGTGGGGCCTCTCCGTGCTGCTGTGACGCTAGCGCGTATGACGTCTTACTTGACCTCAACCTCAGCGCCGGCTTCCGTCAGTTGCTGCTTCAGGCTCTCAGCGTCTTCTTTCGAAACGCCTTCCTTCAGCGGCTTCGGAGCGCCGTCAACGAGGTCCTTGGCCTCCTTCAGTCCCAGACCGGTGAGTTCTTTCACCAGTTTCACCACAGCCAATTTGTTGGCTCCGCCGGACTTCAGGATCACATCGAAGCTGGTCTTAGCGGCAGAGGCTTCTCCGCCTGCAGCTGCACCACCTGCTGCTACTGCTACTGCAGCTGCTGCTGGTTCGATCTTGTACTCTTCTTTCAGGTATTGAGCGAGTTCGTTCACCTCTTTAACGGTGAGGCCTACGAGCTGGTCGCCCAAGGTTTTGATGTCTGCCATTTTTCGGGTTTGTTACTTGTGTTCGGGGAAGCGGACTGTGCGTAACGCGTTTGGTCTTTTGTTGGAGCGATGCGAGCACCGCTTTTGAACTCTCTTAAGCTGGACGCTCTTCGAGGGTTTTGAGCAGGCCTGCGATCTTCTGCCCACCGCTGCCTTGCAGGCCGCTGATGACGTTCTTGAGCGGGCTCTGCAGCAGACCGATGATGTCGCCGATGAGCTCTTCGCGACCCTTCAGGTTGCTCAACATCACCAGTTGATCATCACCAATGAAGACGGCCTCTTCGATCCAGGCGCTCTTCAACGCTGGTTTCGGAGTGTCGCCTTTACGGAAGCCTTGCATGAGCTTCGCTGGTGCGTTGCCCTTCTCGGCCATCAACACGGAGGTCTGGCCCTTCAGCGTGGGGATCACGCCAGAGTAGTCCTTGCCCTCGATGCTTTCCATCGCCTTGCGCAGTAGGGTGTTCTTCACCACCTTCATGCGCACGCCGCTCTTGTGGCAGGCACGGCGCAAGTTGCTGGTGGCCTCTGCGGTCATGCCGGAGGTGTCGGCGAGGTAGATCACGTTGGTGGACTTGATGTCCTCCACCAGCTCGGCGATCGCTTGGTCTTTCTCGATACGGGTTGCCATTGTTCTGCTGGTTTTATGATCAAGCCTGCACCGTGCGGGTATCCACCTGCACGCCGGGGCTCATGGTGCTACTGATGCTGATGCTCTTGATGTACGCTCCTTTGGCGGTGCTGGGCTTCAGCTTCACCAGCGTTTGCAGGATCTCGTGCGCGTTCTCGCTGAGCTTGGCTGCGTCGAAAGAGGCTTTGCCGATCACCGCGTGGATGATACCGGCCTTGTCCACTTTGAAGTCGATCTTACCGGCCTTCACCTCTTTCGTAGCCTTGGCCACGTCCATGGTAACGGTACCGGTCTTCGGGTTCGGCATCAGGCCACGAGGACCGAGCACGCGGCCCAGGGCACCCACTTTGGCCATCACCGCAGGGGTGCAGATGATCACGTCCACGTTGGTCCAACCGCCTTTGATCTTCTCGATATAATCGTCCAGACCGGCCATGTCTGCACCGGCGGCGAGGGCTTCCTCACACTTGGCGGGGTCGGCCAGCACCAGTACGCTCACCGTACGGCCAGTGCCATGAGGCAGGCTCACGGTTCCACGCACCATTTCGGTGCTCTTCTTGGGGTCCACACCCAGGCGGACAGCGATGTCCACCGTGGCGTCGAACTTGGTGGTGCTCACCTGCTTCACGATCTGGGTCGCTTCTTGCAGGGAGTAGATCTTCGTAGCGTCGAATTTCGCTACCGCGGCTTTGCGCTTTTTGGTCAAGGTTGCCATGGTAGTTGGATCAGAAGGGTTTGTCGCCAGAAACGGTAACACCCATGCTGCGGGCGGTACCAGCCACCATGCTCTTGGCGCTTTCCAGGGTGAAGCAGTTCAGGTCGGGCATCTTGTCCTCGGCGATGGCTTTCACCTGGTCCCAGGTGATGCTACCCACCTTGTTGCTGTGGGGTACACCGCTACCGCCTTTGATCTTGGCGGCTTCGATGATCTGCACCGCTGCGGGCGGCGTCTTGATCACGAAATCGAACGACTTGTCCGTGTAAACGGTGATCACGGCTGGCAACACCTTGCCTGGCTTGTCCTGCGTGCGAGCATTGAACTGCTTGCAGAACTCCATGATGTTGACTCCCTTGGCACCCAGTGCCGGACCCACGGGGGGCGAGGGGTTGGCGGCTCCGCCTTTGATCTGCAGCTTAATGAGGGCTGCTACTTCCTTGGCCATTGTTCTTGGTTTGTGTCCTTGTTAACGCCTTCCTTTCGGGTCGGCTCGGACGGTTGTTTCTTTTTTTCGGTCATTCCGGGCTAGACCCGGAATATTGTTCGTTTTCGGTGCATGGTCGACGCAAGTGTCGCCCTTACACTTCCTTCTCTACTTGCATGAAGCTCAGTTCCAGCGGAGTCTTCCTTCCGAAGATCTTCACCATCACCTTCAGCTTCTTCTTCTCTTCATTGATCTCCTCGATCACACCGTTGAAGCCGTTGAAGGGACCATCGATCACCTTCACGCCCTCACCAACGTGGTAGGGATTGAAATTCGTTTCCACGTTCTCGGCCAGCTCATCCACCGTACCCAGGATGCGGTTCACTTCGCTCTGGCGCAAGGGAACGGGGTCTCCCCCTTTCTCCGAACCCAGGAAGCCGATCACGTTGGGCAGGTTCTTGATGCTGTGTGCGAT
>JAEYWT010000035.1 GCA_023428865.1 Bacteroidota bacterium
AAGCAACACCACGCCAAGGACTTGCCGCAGACGCAATTGACTGAACCGCTGAGCACCGATGTACGCACCCAACGACCCGCCCAGCACAGCCGCACCGACCCACAACACATGGTCACGATCGAACAAGCCAAGTCCACTGGAAGTACATAGGCTGATCAGTCCAGCCAAGCTATTGACGAAGATGAACGCCGCGCTTACGGCGGCGCTTTGCTTGGCCGTGCTCCAGCAGAAGAGCAGCAACACCGGGCTTAAGAGGATGCCACCACCTATGCCGATCATTCCAGACACTAGACCGAGCAAGGCACCAACTCCCAGTGCGACTGGCAATGCTGGCGATCGTTCCGGGCCATCACCACGGCCGAACACGCCGAACAAACGAGCTACCGCGAAGACCAGGCAGAGGGCCAACACGCGCTTGTACACCAACACATCAAGCTGGATCCGCGCACCTATCCACGCCATGGGTACGGAAGCAACTGCGAATGGCCAGAACAGCTTCCAACGGAAAAACCCAGCTCGCGAGAACTGAGCGAACGCCATGGCACTAACGAAGAGATTGAGCAAAAGTGCCGTTGGGCGCACCTCTTCGGGGGCAAAGCCGAGCAAGGTCATAACGGCGATGTAACCGCTGGCTCCGCCATGACCAACGCTAGCGTACAAGAACGCTACCAGTGCCAACAAGAGCGCAAGTGTGGCTTCGTTCATCCGTGATGCACGGGGTTGATCGGCGTATCCATGAACTCGCCCGCCTCGGGACCCATGATGCGCATCCAACGGCCACGCTCGCTATCCACCAAGTCCATGACACCGGCCAAACCAGAACCTCCACGAAGGATGTCGGCGATGCGTAAGGCCATGAGCGAGGCGGTCATGGCGGTGACCGCAGCTGGCACGCGTTGCATATCGCAACCGAGTTGTTCCTCCGAAGCACGGCCTTGGAAAAAGCCACCCCGTTCGCGCAGATGCTGGTCTCCGCTACACGTGATCACCTGTATCTGATGATCATACACGGCACCACTCACCAAAGGGACTCCTAACTCCCGGCAGGTACGCTCGATCAGGGCGCGAGCAGCAAGATCATCGGTGCAGTCAGCCACCACCGCGCTTCCCTTCAGCAAGTCGCTTGCATTCTCCGCATCCACGAACCGGAATTCCGTCTCCATCTTAAGCCCTGCGCGTAGACGTGATCCACCCATGGCTGCTTCCACCTTGGGTCTACCAACATCCATAGCACTGAAGAGCAACTGACTATCGAGGTTCCTGGCCTCCACGGTATCGCCATCGATCACGGTGATGGCTTCAACCGGCAAGGCGCATAGCAAAGGCAACAGGGCGCACCCCGTTCCCCCAACGCCCACCAAGGCGATCCGCGTTGGACCCACACCGTTGTCCTCTTTAAAGGTCACCGCCGAAAGGTAAGGCGGCCCTACTCGGTGTAGGTGATATCGAAGGTGCCGCTGATCTGCGCACTGGTGCCCCCTACTGGCTCCACAACAGGGCCATTGAAGCTGCCTTGTATGCGGTTCGAAGCTGTATCGTGCGTGGTGATGTTCAGTGTGGCCGGGGTGGTATTCACGGTTTCATATCCCATTGCCATTGCACTCGTGTGGATCATGTAGTTGGTACTGCCGTCCATTTCATAGGAGCCAACTTCGAGCGAATCCAACTCCAAGGTGAGTGTTGCGCCATTGCTCGCGATGCCGTTCACCGTGAGATGGGTTCCAAGATCACCGAACAAGGACATATTCGCGCAGAACGTTGCGCCTTGGAAACTGGCTTGTAAGCGCGCGCCTGCTATGCCACAGGCAGTAGGTGTGGAAGGCGCGGGTGTTACTGGATCTTCCTTGTCCTTGGAGCAGGAAACGAAAAGGGCGCTCGACAGGATCAGGAACTGGACAGATGTGCGCATAGTGGGTATGCTGGGTGCTTCGTGCATGACCAGATCCGTGCCAAAATATCGAAACAGAGACCACGCGTTGTACGTAAGGCTACCAAGGACGACCTGAGCCGTTTAGCCTGCTATCGAGCAAGTCACATCCACCGATCCGCTGATCGATCTCTCCTGACCATTCATTTCGTTCTGTACACGTGCATTGAATTGGGCCTTCAGCCTTCGCGACGAGGCATCGTATTGCTCGATACGCACCCATCCCGCGCTATCGCCCACCACCACATACGGTGTGCCGGTGCTCATGAACATAAGAGCATTGGCCGCCTCTGAAATGGTGTGTGTGGCCAGCCCGAGCGTATCGAGTTGAAGACTGAAGGTGTTGCCCAATAGACCCACGCCCGTTATGGAAGCACTGCTACCATCGGTAACGGCCATGATGCTGGCATCGGCACAGAAACCGGAACCATCCACCTCGGCTTGCACCCGTGCACCATCGCTTCAGCAGGTACTAGGTACCAGACCTACCTCTTCCGCAACATCTTTTCCTGCCTTTACACAAGCGGCGAGACTTACGATGACCGTTGCCGTGATGATCAAACTGAGATGACGCATGGTGGTTGGTTCCAGCGCCCTTCTACGCAAGCCACCCAGCTAGGGATACGATCAGCCTTAAGGGCCACGCCAGTCCGGAAAAAGGAAGGGCCGCCCAACGGACAGCCCTTCCTTGGAGATCGATGCGCGCTACTGGATCACTAAGCGGGTGACCTTTCGGCCGTTCTCACCACGTATCGCAACGGTGTAGTCG
>JAEYWT010000058.1 GCA_023428865.1 Bacteroidota bacterium
GCTTGGATGATATAGAAATCAGCTTCGCATTCACCGGTGCTGTTGGGAACGCAGTTGCAGTTGGCATCCCACGTACCATCTTCCACCGCTGGGTTGGAGCATGGTGTACCGGGCATGTTCGGGCCATTCGGGATCTGCAGGCAGTCGTAGACGATAGGGTCGTTCATCAGGTATCCATTCGTGTCGAAGTACACCGAATCGCAGAACACACTGGTGCAACCATTCGTTGAGGAGAGATAGAGGCAGAAGTAGTTTAGACCAGGACTATTGGCCACGTACGTGATGGTATTGCCATTGGACCAGGAACCGTTCGGCAATTGCCATTCGGCCAGCAATGTTCCCGAACCCACCGAGCAACTGGTTAGGTCAACAGACCAAGGGAGCAAGGCACCACCACCTTGTGATTGGGTGATGTTGAAGCACGCCTGGCAATCATTCGGCGCATCGTTGCTCAAGTTGCCTTGTGCATCCACGTAGACCTGCTGGCAGGTGGAGGAGGTGCAACCTTCCGAGTCCGTTAAGTTCAGACAGACCACGTATTGGCCGGGACCAGTGAAGCTGTGCGAAATGCTGCTACCCTGTACCCCTCCACCGCCTGGTCCGGAAATGTCCCAGAGGTAGGTGTAGGGGCCTACGCCGCCACTACTGCAACTGGTGAACGTGGCCGTATTCGGAGCGGTCTGGTCCATGCTGATGCATGCTTGGCAGGCCGGTGGTGCGATACCACAGTTCAGGTCGATGATAAGGTCGATCGTGAAGGGTGGGGTCAGCGAATAGAAGAGCGTGTCAACGGTGTTCTGTCCATTCCCACAAGGCCCTTCAACGGCTACCCAACCGGCTGTGTCGGCGACTAGGATCTCAGCATAGTAGTAGCAGTTCTCGTTCAACACCGCTGTAGCCATCGTTTGCACACCGGTTATGGCTCCAAGCGAAGCAATGGTGACCGTGGAGCCAGCTATGGCTGGGCTGCATGGGTTCGCGTGACCGGCAACAAAAATGGTGTGCCCTTGGGCAGCGGCACCAAGCGAGGTGGCTGCAGCGATCGTTAGACTGAGTAAGCGTAGGAACTTGTGCATGGGTACGTGGTTTGAGGGTCCAGTAGGAGTGGCTCTACACCCATACACGAGACGAAGTTCCTGAAGGTTGGGTGGTCCGAAAGAAATAGTCCGATCCGCCTCATTCACCGTGACCAAAGTGCCTGATCGCGTGCCCTCCGCGTGTTGCTTGTCAACCCCAACCTTCCCGTCGCTTCAGCTCCGTTATGTGGGCCAAATGATGTGCGCAATGCCAGGCATAAAGACAAACGGTGATCCGCAATGACATCGCGCGCCCACTTTCCGGGTGGATGAATGTCCTGTCGAACTCTTCCTCGGAAAGATGGGTCAACGTTTCCGTCCAGCGCGCGTGAAGTCCTTCTAGTAGAGCGATGCTGGGTGCCACCGCCATCGTTAGCGCATCATGCAGTTCGGCCCAGCGATCCTCAAAATAGGGCTTGATCGTCGGCGCATCTTCCGTAAGTGCCAACTTGAAGCGGATGTAGCTGTTCAAGTGGCTATCGGCACAATGGTGTACGACCTGGCGCACGGTCCAGCCTTGCGGCCGGTAAGGTGTGTCCAACTGCGAGTCCGTCAACGATCGTACTGCGGCTTCGAGCTTGGCCGGGAACTCTGCAATGGTGCGAATGTGCCCTGCGAGGATCTCCCCCGTGATCGTTTCCGGTCGCTTGAAACGACCGATGGGGTAGCGTAGGTGTTCGAACTCCTCCGTGCTCATCTGCTGATCACCTGATCAATGATCTGCTCGCTCGCCTCATTCGGCAATGTCACCTTCAACCCCGGCGTGCGTTCCATTTCCTGTTCGATGCTCCACACCGCGTTCGGGTTGCGGGCCCAAGCACGCCGTGCGATACCGTTGTTCACATCCCACAACAGCATGCTCTTCAACCGGCGCTCGCTGTCCGCGCTGCCATCGAGCACCATGCCGAAACCGCCATTGATCACTTCGCCCCAGCCTACGCCGCCGCCGTTGTGCAAGCTGATCCAGGTGGCCCCGCGGAAGGCATCACCCACGAAGTTCTGCACGGCCATGTCGGCGGTGAAACGTGATCCATCGCGGATGTTGCTGGTCTCGCGGTAAGGGCTGTCGGTGCCGCTCACATCGTGGTGGGCGCGCCCCAATACGATCGGTGCGCCGATGGTGCCCGCCTTTATCGCCTCGTTGAAGGCTTGTGCGATGCGGATGCGACCCTCGCTGTCGGCGTAGAGGATGCGCGCCTGGCTGCCTACCACCAGTTTGTTCTGTTGTGCGCTGCGGATCCAGTGCAGGTTATCGGCGATCTGCTGCTTGATCTGCTCGGGTGCTTCGGCATGCATCGCTTCCAACACATCACCAGCAATGCGGTCGCTCGTCTCCAAGTCCTTCGGATCGCCGCTGCTGCAGACCCAACGGAATGGCCCGAAGCCATGGTCGAAGCACAACGGACCCATGATGTCTTCCACGTAGCTCGGGTAACGGAATTCTTCCCCACTCAAGCCTCCGATCTCAGCTCCAGCTCGCTTGCTCTCCAGTAGGAAGGCATTGCCGTAATCGAAGAAGTACATGCC
>JAEYWT010000068.1 GCA_023428865.1 Bacteroidota bacterium
GCGGAAGGGCAGAAGCTCACCACCGAAGAGGTCATGATACACGACTTCTTCTTCCACGACAACGCCTTGGAACGGATGGCCACGGAAATGCTCGCCTATCCGGATCTGAAACCGGTTGACATCACCAAGACCTACTACGAGCGTATGCTCCGCGAAGTGCTCGGCCTGGAGAAGTCCGATAAGCTCATCAGCGAGCTCAGCATCAAAGGCGAGATCAAGAAGCTGCCCGATGAACTGGTGAAACCGATCGTGCTCGCCGATGTGAAGATGCGCTGGGATGGCCCCGAGCAAAGCTGGGTGAGCGATGGCCCCATCGGTATCGCTAGCATCCTGAAGAAACCGGTGTACAAGTATGTGAAGGGCAAAGTCCACCTCGAACGCAAACGCAGCGGCGACATCATGACGGTGTACCTGGCCATGGACGATCAGACCTATTACTTCTTCCAGTACACACGCAACATGCTCTATGCGTACAGCAGCGATGCTACCTTCAACACCATGTTGAGCGAGTTGAAGGATGATAAGCGCAAATTGGATGGTGAAAAGGACCAGGCTCCGTACCAGTTCATCCTCACCAACAAGAAGAAAGTAGACGACTTCCGCGAACGATTCGGACTTTGAACCATGGACTTCCCCTGGGTGTACGGCATAGCAGCAATGGTGATCGCTTACCTCATCGGTAGCATCCCTACCAGTGTATGGTGGGGCAAGGCCTTCTTCGCGGTGGATGTGCGCGAACATGGCAGTCGTAATGCTGGCGCCACCAACACCTTCCGAGTGCTTGGCGCAAAGGCCGGAGTGCCGGTGCTCATCATCGACATCCTAAAAGGTTTCCTGCCGGTGCGGCTGTTGCCCAACCTGACCGACCTTGAACCCGATACAGCACCGTGGATGTGGTTGCGCATCGCTTTGGTCGGTGCGGCGGTCATCGGTCACTTATACCCCGTGTTCGCTGGGTTCAAAGGAGGAAAGGGTGTAGCCACTTCGCTGGGTGGTGTGCTGGCAGTACACCCTGGAGCGGCGGCCATTTGCGTGCTCGTTTTCGCCATCGTCTTCTTCCTTTCGCGGTACGTGTCCCTAGGATCGTTATGCGCTGCCGTGGCCTTTCCGTTGGCGGTCATTCTCATCTACAAAGAGTTCAGTGCGGTCAAGATCGGCTTTGCCGTGGTGTTGTGCCTGTTGGTGTTCTACACCCATCGGGAGAACATCGGGCGTCTGCTGCGTGGGGAGGAGAACCGGATGTCCCTGGCCGCTCGCAGGGATCGACCCTCATGAAACCCCAATGCCGCCAGCGCCGTAAAAGCGCCCACTCTTTATGATGACCCGCTCAACGGGCATAGTGCTTTTCGTGCTGCTCTCCCTTTTCGCCAACGCGCAAGGTGACCAGCAAGTACGTGCGAAAGCCGATGCGCTCTTCGAACAGAAGAATTACGCAGAGGCGCTGGCGCACTACAGCCAACTCGTTAGCCTTGCACCAAGCGACCGGGTGCTCAACTACAAGTTCGGAACCTGCTTGCTATTCGGCGGATCGGACAAAGGCAAGGCCATCGGCCACCTCAAATTCGCCACCCAGGATCCCGCCATTCCGCCCGATGCTTGGTACTGGCTCGGCCGCGCCTACCACCTGAATTATCAGTTCAAAGATGCCTTGGCCGCTTACCAGCGTTACCAAGGTACCGGTAGTAAGAAGGAGCTGGAAGGCTTCCCCATTGCCGCGCTGGACAAACAATGCCGCAACGGCATGAACCTCTTGAGCAATCTCAAGGAGATCACCGTGCATAACAAGGTAGAAGTGGACGACACCGAGTTCTTCCGCTTCTACGAACTTGGTGATATCGGTGGCAAGATCGTGGTGCTTCCGGAGGAACTGAAGTCACCCCTCGATAAGAAGAGCAAGCGCCGCACGGTGGTGTACCTGCCCGAGAAGAGCGGCCCCATCTACTTCGCCAGTTATGGCAAGGAAGGCAAGACCGGCTTGGACATCTACCGCACCGAACTGCTCACCAACGGCACCTTCTCCACACCGGTGAAACTAGCCGGATATGTGAACACCGATCAAGATGAGGATTTCGCCTTCCTCCATCCCGATGGGCGCAGCTTCTACTTCAGCAGCAAAGGCCACAATAGCATGGGCGGCTACGATGTGTTCCGCTCGGCCTACGACAAGGTATCGGAGACCTTCGGCCCGCCGGAGAACTTGGACTTCGCGGTGAACACCCCGGACGACGAGCTCTTCTACATGACCGATGGCGAGAACAAACAAGCCTGCTTCGCCAGCGGCCGCGACAGCCGCCAAGGGAAACTGCATGTGTACCGTGTGGGCACAGCGCAGGTGCCGGTGGTGGTCACGGTGATGAAGGGCACCTTCGCCAGCGCCATCGATCAGAATGATCGCAAGGCACACATCATGGTGGAAGATGCCGTTACCCGCGAACGTGTGGCCGATGTGCGTACGGACATCAACGGTTCGTATGTGCTGGCGTTCCCGCGGAGCGGTAAGTTCCGGTATCTGGTAGAATGTGGTCCCAGTGGCCGCACCCATACCGGCGTGGTGGATGTGCCCCGATCCAATTCGGCGCGTGCCTTCCGACAGGAACTGGAGCTCACGCGCAAAGGCGAACAGGAGGAACTCGTGATCCGCAACTACTTCGACGCACCGCTGGAAGAGGATATGATAGACCTCATGATGGCGGAGATCAAGCGTCGTGCGCGCCTCGATGTCACCGGTGATCGACCAGCCATCGCCGCACCTGTTGCGGAACCCGAACCCGCCGCCGATGTGCTTACCCGCGCCGGTTTCTCCGGTGATGTGACCGAAGCGAAAGCCGTGCAGATGGCCAAGGATGATGCGCGTGAACAAGAACAGCTCGTGCAGGCCTTGGAGCAACAAAGCGCCGTGGCCTACACAGCGGCGGTGGACGCGGCCACCGCTGCCGACCAAGCCGCACGTTCGGCCATGAAAGCTGCTGAAGCGGCCAACGCGGAGCCCGACGAGACCAAGCGTAACGAGTTGATGAAGGAGGCTGCGCTGCTCCGTCAACAGTCGCGCACCGCCAACCTACGTGCCCGCGCGGCCCATCGTGCTGCCACCGAGATCGATGCGGAGCGAATGGCCGTGCAACAACGCGCCAACACCGCCGGACGACTCGCCACCGACCTCTCTACGGCGGTCTCCACCAACCAACAGGAAGCCACGCTCGCTGGTTTGCGCCAGTTGAAAGAACGCCTCGATACCAAGAACGGACCGAACGGGGATCTACCACTCGCCGAACGCACACGCCGAACCCTTTCCGAACAGGAAAAGGAAGCCGTCCGACGCATGAACATGGCCACGGCGAAACGGGCAGAAGAGACCGAGCTGGCAGGGCAGATCGAGCGGGCCAAGCGGGAACGCGAAGAAGCGAAGAACAAGTCGCGCAAGGATGAACTATCGCGCACCATCGCCGAGCAGGAACAACAGCTGGCCTATCTCCACGCCGAAGTGGAAGGTGCCTTCAACACAGCCAAAGAACACGAGACCGGTACCGCTGTGATGCGCGGGCAGCACTCGCTCGTACAACATCTATCCACACAACCCTCATCGGGAGGAAAAGCGCCTTCCAAAGAAGAGATGGCCAATTTGGGCCAACGTATCGCTGGTAACGAAACGCGCATAACGGCCATCGATGTGGACGATCGTTTCGATGCCCTGGTACGTGAACCGGCTTCCGCCACCGAATCGCGTTCCTTCAACTGGCAAGTGGTGGGTGCCGATGCGGTGCTCGCTGTTACAGCACTACCCACGACCGCCAAGCCACGGAACACCGGCAACGATGCCGTGCATGCCGATGGCCGCAAGACCACGGTTGCGGCGAGCAACAACGGTGGCCAGGTGAAGAGCGCCGAAGTCCCCGATGTGCCCATCAGCGCAAACGATGCCTTGGCCAATGCGGGCGGTGCCGTTGGTGAAGTGAACGGAAGCAAGGACGATCAAGCCAACAACGCGACGAACAGTGCATCAGACCTGGAGGGAGCTGCATCTTCTGGAGTGGCCACTAACACGACCGGTCGCGATATGGATCGGATCGCATCGAACGAAAGCAGTCCTGGAACCAGCGAAGAAGCTACCCAGAACAACAGCACCGCGAATACGACCGATGCGGATCGCTCAACGACCGGCGCGAACGGCGTTGCCCAGAACAGCGCCGCCTCCGATGGTGGTAGCGATGTTCGCACAGCCATTGGGTCGACGGGGTCTGCACAGAACGCCAATACCGGTGGCAGCAACAATGGGAACGAGAACGCAACGGCCACTAACGGGAATGCGCAGCGAACGCCAGGGCAAGCGATCGACTTAACACCTGAAGGTGCCGCAACAGTGGAGCGCAGCGCAACGAACAACGATAACAGCGATCTAGCGAGCACCAACACCGGTGAACGAGCATCGACCACGGGAAATGCAGCATCTACGTCGGACCGGAACAACGCTGTGGGCTTGAACGATCAGGGAACTGCACAGACCACATCGACCGCCCCTTCGGATCAACAGCAAAGTGGAGTGGCACAAAGCGGTAGTGATGCGAACGAACAAGACGTAGTGGCTTCCTCTGGTGAGGCTTTCTTGTTGGAGAACGAACGCGCGGAACTCGTACAGGCGATGGCTGCCGAACGCAACGCCGCCAAGCGTGCTTCAATGCAAGCGCGGGTCACCGAGATAGATGATCGCATGGCAGCGAACGAACAGCAACGCGCCGACAGCGAAGCCCGCGAAAGCGAAATGTCCATGGACGATGTGGACATGCAGAGGACACCGATCATCTTCTTCCCCAATACGAAGGATGGCGACCTCGTCACCATGCTCTATCCGGGCTACGAGACCGACAAGCGCAGATTGAACGAACTCTCCGATCCAGTGGCCAAGGCCGAAGGTTTGAGCGGACTGGAATTGATGCTCGCCGACAGTTTACGCGGTGAAATGGTACGCCAAGCCGCCATCCTCGAACTCGCACCACAGCAGGGTGAAGTGGTCTTGCCACGGATCGAAAGATTGCGTGCCATGCGGCAACAACACATGGCCGAAGCCGAACGCATCACCCGCGTTGCAGCTGAGGCGGAAGTTGCCGGAACCGCCACCAGTGATCAACGCGATGGGCTAGCACGCTCCACCTCCGGTTCCAGTTACCCCGCCGGTCGTGATCCCGTGGCCGATCGTTTCATATACAAGGAACCCGATCCACAAGAGATCTATGAAAGCAAAGTGGAGCACCGTTCCACCAAAGTGGCCGAAGCGGTCGCTGCACGCGATGTGGATCTGGAGAAGATGCGTTTGCTGGATGAACGTATCGATGCACTCGAGGTGGAGATGACCGGACTCCCGCGTAAGGAGTTCGACAAGAAACGACGCGAAGCCGATAAGCTCATCGATGAACGGATGATCATCCGTTCCGATCTCGGCCTACGTTCGGCGTACCTCACGAAAGAGGAATGGCGCACCAGCAACGACAGCCTCAAGACCATCGACAAACAGATTAGCATCCTAGGTCTCGCACCCAACGAGAATATCCTGCTCATGTCCGAAGGCATGCGCAGCAACGCGAAGGCGCTTTTCAGTGAAGGAGAAGCGCTGCGCAAACGCGCCGACCGTACCGAGGACATCATCCTGCGCGACAGCCTACTACGCACCGCCTATGGCGTGGAGCTAGAAGCGCTCAACCAAGTGGATCGAGCCATCACGGTGAAGACCTACTTGCTCAGCGATCGTTTCCAGCGCGGTGAATCGTTGCCTTATGACGAGATCGCACGCCGGGCCCTTGGTATCCACGAAGAGGTGATCCTCGCGCAGAACCCCACGGTGGTGCCTAAGAGCACAGCAACGAACAGTGCAACGGAGAACACCCCGACTGTTCAAGGGAACGCAGCGGATGTCGCACCGAGCACCGACGTACCTTCTGGTAATGATCGGACTGCGGATGAAGCAGCGCAGAACTCCATTGCCGAGGCAGGCAATGAGGATGTCGCAACGGAAACCCGCACATCCAACAGCGAACAGAACTCGGATGAATATCCCATTGGTAATGGGAGCATATCCAACACGAACAACGACACTGCCGATCGTTCAACAGCAAGTGGCAGTAGCACGGCTGACCAAGCTGCCAACAACACCCGGTCCGCCGGTTCGAACACCAGTGCTGGCGTTACGACCACCACCAATGCGTCCAGCGCGAACGCAAGCCCGACCGACGTGGAGAAAGCGCGCAGTGCCGCCAACGAGCTGGCCGATGGTCGCATGAGCACCTTGCC
>JAEYWT010000190.1 GCA_023428865.1 Bacteroidota bacterium
CAGTACGCTCGTGCCCTGCACTTGCGCCGCGCCACCCGCACCCGTGTCTTCAATAGCGTGTTCGCTGGTTACCCCACCGGTCTCTATATCGATGGCAACTCCACCCAAGCTGGTGCAGAAGCTGGCGAGCTCATGTTCCGTAACAACGTGATCGCTGGTATGGGAACCGCATTGAACGTTCCAAGCGGACAGAACTGGGACCAGACGGCCATCACCAACTGGTGCAACACCGCTGGCTGGAACAACACCATACTCGCGAACAACAGCGACCTACAAGTGGGCAACGCCTTCAGCCTTACCAGCCCGAACTTCATGCCCAACGCAGGTAGCCCCTTACTGAGCGGCGCGGACTTCTCCATGGCGCCCATGACGGATGGCTTCTTCACCCCCGTGAGCTACCGCGGTGCCTTTGGTGCCACCGATTGGGCCGCTGGTTGGGCCAACTTCAACCCACAGAACACCGAGTACTGATCGCAGATCACTGTCCGATCAACGGACGGAAGGGCCGCATCGCAAGGTGCGGCCCTTCTTGTTGTGATCATGCAAGTCCGCTGGTGACCCACACCAGTACCGCGTACCGTGCTGCCTTGCCCAGCAGCATGAGCATGGCTGTCCAGAACAACGGCGCCCGGAAAAGCCCCAAGGCAATGGCGATGGGGTCGCCCACCACCGGCAGCCAGCACAGGAACGCCGCCCAAGCACCGCGCCGCTGCACAAGAGCGCGCCATCGCTCGGCCTTGCCTACATCGATCCGCAACCAGCGCAGCAACCGATCCGTGGGTAGCCAACGGCCGATCCCATAGTTGACTAGGCCGCCCAGCGTGTTGCCCGCCGTAGCCACCAGGAAAAGCGGCATGGCGGATCCGCCCAACAAAAGCATACCCACCAATACCGCTTCCGAACTGAAAGGGAGTATGGTGGCCGCCAGGAAGGATGCCAGGAAGAGACCCAGCAGTCCCCATTCGCTCCAATCCGGGCCGAATTCCATGTGGAGCAAGATAGGCTGCTACCTTCGGCATGGACTTTGAAACTGCTCTGCCATGTTCCGCACCACCACCATTGCCCTGGCCCTGGCAACCATCGCACCGGCGACCGCTCAGTTCCGGAACGATGGCTTCGCACAGAACCGCGCCTCCACCCTCAGCGGCGGCCTGGAGTTCGGCGTACCCCTCGGCGAATTCGACCATACTTGGGGAAACACCACGTTCGGCCTTTCGGCCAACATCGCCATGCCCATGCGCCGCTTTCCGTTGGAGATCGGCTACGACTTCGCCTGGGGCCGCATGGGTAGCGAGTACAGCCAGGAACCCACCACGGGCAACATCCTGGGCTCGCGCCCCGGCCGCAAGGTGGAGGTGACCAGCAGCATCTTCGGCCACCATGGCCTGGTGCGCCTGAATCCCTTGCGAGGCGACATCAGGCCCTATGGTGAGGTGATGCTCGGCGCACGCAACTTCGTTACCCGCAGCACGGTCACCACGCCCGAGGGATTGAGCGACGACGAACGCGATGGCTCCTGGACACCAAGCTACGGCTGGGCGGTGGGCCTCATGTACCACTTGGGCGAACAGTTCTTCGTGGAAGGCCGCGTGGAACGCCTCTTCAGTGGTAAAGTGGACTATGTGGACCCGAGCACCATCCGCATCGCCAGCGACGGACGGGTGAGCTACGAGAAGCTCAACAGCCGCACCGAATCCATGCAGATCCAGCTCGGGGTAGGCATCCGGTTCTAGCCCCTCGCTTCACCGCAAGGGTGTTGGTAACCTTTGCGTAACGCAGCACAGGAGGCGGAAAAGTCCGCGCCTTTTGATCGTAAACTTGCCCCGGAATAGACGGACCAGAACGTCCGTATCTCCCATTGGACGGGCAAAAACGCATTCATAGCGCACTCGTATCCGTGTTCCACAAGGATGGGCTCGAACCCATCATCCGTGAACTGGAAAAGCTCGGCGTACACCTCTACTCCACCGGTGGAACGCAAGAATTCATCGAAAGCCTTGGGGTGCGCGTTACCCCGGTGGAAGACCTCACCACCTACCCTAGCATCCTCGGTGGCCGTGTGAAGACCCTTCACCCGAAGGTGTTCGGTGGCATTCTGGGGCGTCGCGATCTGGAAAGCGACGTGGCGCAACTGGAAGAGTACGCTATTCCGCCCATCGATCTGGTGATCGTAGACCTCTACCCCTTCGAGGCCACTGTGGCTGCCGGGGGAACGGAAAGCGCCATCATCGAGAAGATCGACGTCGGTGGCATCAGCCTGATCCGTGCGGCGGCCAAGAACCACACCGATGTGGTGATCGTGCCCGCACAGCAACAATACGCAGAGCTGCTGCACCTGCTGAAGGAACAGGACGGCCATACCACCCTTGCCCAACGCAAGGTCTTCGCCACTGCCGCTTTCGCCGTTAGCTCGCATTATGATAGCGCCATCCACAACTGGTTCGCAGGCAGCAACGGTGATCTTCGCTTGAGCGCAGGGCCTACCACCGTGCTCCGCTACGGAGAGAACCCCCACCAACCTGGTGCCTTCCACGGCGACCTGGCCGGTCTATTCGAGCAACTCAACGGCAAAGAGCTCAGCTACAACAACCTGCTCGATCTGGATGCAGCAGTGGAGTTGATCGACGACCTTTCCACTATACCGGGTGTGCCCTTCGCCATCCTGAAGCACAACAACGCCTGCGGCGCTGCCGTAAGGCCCTCGTTGAAGGAGGCGTGGGATGCTGCACTCGCTGGCGACCCGGTGAGCGCGTTCGGCGGGGTGCTCATCACGACCGCCACCATCGACAAGCAGACCGCCGAAGCGATCGATGGGCTCTTCTTCGAGATCATCGCTGCACCGGGGTATGAGCCAGAAGCCCTCGAGATCCTGCGGAAGAAGAAGAACCGTATGATACTGCGCCGCAAACCAGCCATCAGGCCAAGGACGAAGGTGCGCACCGCCTTGAACGGGGTACTGACCGAGGCAGCAGACACCGTAGTCGCCAGCGCCGAGGCCATGCGCACAGCGACCACCAAAGCACCTACCGCGCAGGAACTGAATGACCTGGTCTTCGCTTCCATCCTGGTGAAACACACCAAGAGCAATGCCATCGTGCTCGCCAAGAACGACCAATTACTGGCCAGCGGCACCGGGCAGACCAGCCGCGTGGATGCCTTGGAACAGGCCATCGCCAAAGCTGGCAAGTTCAACTTCGACCTGCACGGCGCCGTAATGGCCAGCGACGCCTTCTTCCCTTTTCCAGACTGCGTGGAGATCGCTCACAAGGCAGGCATCACGGCCGTGGTGCATCCCGGTGGCAGCATCCGCGATCAGGACAGCATCGACTTCTGCAACTCCAACGGGATGGCGATGGCCATTACCGGCACACGCCATTTCAAACACTGAGCACGGCCCATGAGCTGGTTCAACTTCTTCACCCAAGAGATCGCGATCGACCTCGGCACCGCCAACACCCTGATCATACACAATGACAAGGTGGTGGTGGACGAACCCAGTATCGTAGCCGTGGACCGCGCCACCGGCAAAGTGATCGCCGTGGGGCGCCAGGCACAGCAGATGCATGGCAAGACCCATGAGAACATCAAGACCATACGCCCGCTGCGCGATGGGGTGATCGCCGATTTCAAGGCAGCCGAGGACATGATCAAAGGCATGATCCGCATGATCAAGCCCGGCCGCCAGCTCTTCACCCCCAACCTACGCATGGTGATCTGCATCCCTAGCGGTATCACCGAGGTGGAGAAACGCGCCGTGAAGGACAGCAGCGAACATGCAGGAGCCAAAGAGGTGTACTTGATCCACGAACCCATGGCCGCTGCCATCGGTATCGGCATCGATGTGGAAGAGCCCATGGGCAACATGATCATCGACATCGGTGGTGGCACCAGCGAGATCGCGGTGATCGCGCTCGGTGGCATCGTGTGCGACAAGAACATCCGCGTGGCCGGTGATGAATTCACCAGTGATATCGAAGAGTACATGCGCCGCCAGCACAACATCCTCGTTGGCGAACGCACCGCGGAAACCATCAAGATCGAAGTGGGTGCGGACATGACCGAGTTGGACAACCCACCGCCCGACTACGCCGTACGCGGCCGCGCCCTGATGACGGGTATCCCCAAGGAGATCACCGTTACCTACAGCGAGATCGCACAGGCCTTGGATAAATCGATCAGCAAGATCGAAGAAGCCATCCTCAGCGCCCTGGAAGCCACGCCACCCGAACTGAGTGCGGACATCTACAAGACCGGTATCTACCTGGCCGGTGGAGGTGCTTTGCTGCGTGGCCTCGACAAGCGCATCAGCATCAAAACGAAATTGCCCGTACACGTGGCGGAAGACCCGCTGCGCGCCGTGGCACGCGGTACCGGTATCGCGTTGAAGAACATCGATCGTTTCCAGTTCTTGATGCGGGAATGAAGGAACC
>JAEYWT010000267.1 GCA_023428865.1 Bacteroidota bacterium
ACCTTACCAAGAGCGGCTTCAAAGCGTTCGGTTGGTACCGCATCGTAGTGGGTGGCGTCATCATCGCGCTGCACCTGGCGGGTGTTTCGATGCAGATGTATTGATCCGTTGGACCATTTCGACTTCACCCCCGAAACAGGTGGCCTTGTGCTGGTGGACAAGCCGCTCACCTGGACCAGCTTCGATGTGGTAGGCAAGTTGCGCGGTGCCATGCGCATTGCTGCGGGCAAGAAGATCAAAGTGGGCCATGCGGGCACCTTGGATCCGTTGGCCAGCGGCCTGCTGATCCTTGCCTACGGGCCGTTCACCAAGAAGCTGCCCTTCATCACCGGTGCAGAAAAGACCTACACCGGCACCATCACCTTGGGCAGCACCACACCCAGCTATGATCTGGAGACCGACCTCGTACCCGGCGGGCCATGGGAACATCTGGATGAGACCACGATCCGAGCGGCCTTCGCGGGGTTCGTCGGCACCATCGAACAACGTCCGCCGAACTACAGCGCCAAGCGTTTCGAGGGGGAACGAGCCTACTTCCTGGCCCGCGACAGCGAGCGCGCCCATCTGGTGGAAATGAAACCGGTGAGCGTGGTGGTGACCTCGTTGGACGTGACGGCCATCCGCGGCAACGAAGTGGATTTCGAGGTACACGTGAGCAAAGGCACTTACATCCGCTCGCTGGCGCACGACATTGGGCAAGTGCTCGGTTGTGGCGCACACCTCTCGGCGTTGCGGCGCACACGCATTGGAGCATATGATGTGAAGGATGCCTACACCCCGGCGGAATGGTCGGAGCGGATAGCCCCCTACACCCGTTGACCGCGTTATGAACAGGCTATCTGACTGAATATCAGGTAATTTAACATTCGCTTCCCGATCACACTATCTTCGGCGCCCCAAAACTCTCAGGCCCGGCCCAGTAAGCCCGCCCAAACACATGAAACTTACCGCGTTCAAATTCGCCCTGCCGAAGGAGCAGATCGCCCTGTATCCCACCAAGGACCGCGACGGCAGCAAATTGATGGTGCTCCACCGCAAAGACGGGAAGATCGAGCACAAGAAGTTCAAGAACATCCTCGACTACTTCGAGGAGGGTGACACCTTCATCCTGAACAACACGAAAGTGTTCCCTGCACGCATGTGGGGCAACAAGGAGAAGACCGGCGCCAAGATCGAAGTGTTCATGCTGCGCGAATTGAACCGCGACAGCCTGCTGTGGGATGTGATCGTTGATCCCGCCCGCAAGATCCGTATCGGCAACAAGCTCTACTTCGGAAAGGACGACGAGTTGGTGGCCGAGGTGATCGACAACACCACCAGCCGTGGCCGCACCTTGCGTTTCCTCTTCGACGGCACCTACGAGGAGTTCAAGCAGACGATCACCGAAATGGGTGAAACGCCGCTGCCACGTTACATCAAGCGTGAGACCGAAGCCAGCGATGCCGAGCGCTACCAGACCATCTTCGCCAAACACGAAGGTGCTGTTGCGGCACCCACGGCGGGCCTGCACTTCAGCCGCGAGCTGATGAAGCGCATGGAACTGAAGGGCATCAACTTCGCTGAAGTGACCTTGCACGTTGGCTTGGGCACCTTCCGACCGGTGGAAGTGGAAGACCTTACCAAACACAAGACCGATAGCGAGCAAGTGATCATCGATCGCGAAGCCTGCAACATCGTGAACCAGGCGAAGGATGCTCGCAAGCGCGTGTGTGCCGTGGGTACCACCACCATGCGCGCCATCGAAAGCAGCGTGAGCACCGAGAACCACATGAAGCCGTACAACGGGTGGACGAACAAGTTCATCTTCCCGCCGTACGACTTCAGCATTGCCGACAGCATGATCACCAACTTCCACATGCCCGAGAGCACCTTGCTGATGCAGGTGTGCGCCTTCGGGGGATACGACCATGTGTGGGAGGCCTACAAAGTGGCGATCAAGGAGAAGTACCGCTTCTTCAGCTACGGGGACGCGATGTTGATCATCTAAAGAACACTTTTCTTGTTGCAAGGGTGCGAGGGTTCAGGCTTTCGCACCCTTTCTCTTTTCGCACCCCTGCACCGACCTTTGGGCCCATGCAACGCACCACCATCATCGTAGCCGGCGGATCGGGAAAACGCCTCGGCGGGCCCGTGCCCAAGCAATTCCAAGTGGTGAAAGGGCGGCCGCTGCTCATGTGGACGATAGAAGCCTTCCACCGGTACGATCAAGCGATGCCGATCAAGTTGGTGCTGCCCGAAGAGCACTTCGGCATTTGGAAGGCACTGTGCATCGGCCACCACTTCTTCATCAACCACCAAGTGGTGGCGGGTGGCGAACAACGTTGGCATAGTGTGAAGGCCGGGCTACAGACCGTGGAAGGCGATGGCTTGGTGGCGGTTCACGATGGAGTGCGCCCCTTGGTGAGCACCGACCTCATCTGGCGATGCTTCGATGCCGCGCACCAACAGGCGGCTGCCATCCCCGTGGTGCCGGTGGTGCCAAGTATTCGCGAGACCACCGCTGAAGGAAGTCGTGCTTTGGATCGCTCGCGCTTGCTGGCGGTGCAAACCCCGCAGTGCTTCCATACGGATCTACTCCGCAAAGCCTTCGAGCAGCCTTATGATGCAGCGTTCACCGATGAAGCCACGTTGGTGGAACGACTTGGCGTGAAGGTGACGCTGGTGGAGGGCGAAGACAACAACATCAAGGTGACCACGGCGCTGGATATGAAGGTGGTGGAGTTGCTCCTACCGTAACCCGGTACCTTTGCCTTATGTCCACGACCACCGACATCCGCGACCTCTCCCTGGAGGAGATCAAAGCACTCGTAGCCGAGGTTGGTGAAAAGCCTTACCGCGCCAAGCAATTGTGGGAGTGGTTGTGGAAGAAGAAGGCGCGTTCGTTCGATGACATGAGCGATCTGCCCAAGGCCTTCCGTGCGCACCTGGCCGAACGCATGGTGCTGCGCCCGATCCAATTGGCAGAGGAGCAGCGCAGCCAGGATGGCACGGTGAAATGTGCCTTCAAGACGTGGGATGGCCATGTGGTGGAAGGGGTGCTCATACCGACGCCTACTCGCTTGACCGCCTGTATCAGCAGCCAGATCGGGTGCAGCCTCACGTGCAGCTTCTGCGCCACGGGCAAGTTGAAACGGATCCGCAACCTGGATGCGCAAGAGATCTACGACCAAGTGGTCTTGATCGATCAACTCGCTCATAAGTACTACCAGCAGGGCCTCACGAACATCGTGTACATGGGCATGGGCGAGCCTTTGCTCAACTATGCCAACACCATGCGCAGTGCCGAGCGCATTTCTGCGGAAGATGGCCTTGGGATGAGTCCGCGCCGGATCACGGTAAGTACGGCAGGCATCGCCAAGATGATCCGCAAGCTGGCCGATGATGGCGCCCGTTTCAACCTGGCGCTTTCGCTGCATGCCGCCAACGATGCCAAGCGTGACCGCATCATGCCGATCAACGAGCAGAACTCGCTCACCGAACTGAAGGATGCCCTGCGCTATTACACGCGCACCACGGGCAAGGACGTAACCTTCGAGTACATCCTGCTACGCGGCTTCAACGACTCCCTGGCCGATGCACAGGAGCTGGTGAAATACGCTAGTGACGTACACGCCAAGGTGAACCTGATCGAATACAACCCGATAGACGCTGGCGGTTTCGGCCGCACCGATGCCCAAGATGCCGAAGCCTTCCAGCAACACCTGGACAAGAAGGGCATCATCGCACGGATCCGACGCAGCCGCGGGCGCGATATCGACGCGGCCTGCGGTCAGCTCGCCAACAAGAACGAGCCTGCGTTCAAAGAAGGCGAGCGTGTGATGAAATGATCCTGGTGAAGGAAGGTCGCTAGAAGCCGTAACCCACTTTCACTCCGAGGAAGAAGGCCACACCCTGCGTTTTGGACTCTTCCACAGAGTAGGCCCATACGGGGCGATCACCGGAAAGATCCAAGCGCTCCTGCACCTTCACATTGAACCGATCGCGAAAGGCTGGTCCGGCATAGACATCGAACAACCAGTTGCTGTTGCTGCTGAGCATCTGGTAACCGAAGAGCAGTCGCACATCGTTGTAGGTACGGTCATCGCGCAGCTTCACATCGGTGAATTCGCCGGTAGGCCCTTTGGTGCGAATATCCTTCGTGTAGTTGAGATGGGCGAAGGAGATCTGTCCATAGGCTCCCTGAGGTTCCAGGTCATCGCTGAAGTAATACCGGAAGCCAGCGTTGAAGCTTAGACGGGGAATGATCTCCGTACCCGCACCGAAATCGTCGGCATCATCACCGGTGAAGGACAGAGCGAGGTAGTTGCGCAGGGTAACACCGATACCCGCTTCCAAGCTAAGGCGGTGGGTGATGGCGCGCTCGTAATAGATGGGGATCTCGCCCCGGAAGAAGACCAGCGGGTTGATCTTGAGCACGTTCTTCACGCAGTTCACCGTATCGAAGGCAGCGGCGACACGATCCTTGTAAAGCACCACCTTGGTCTTACCGGGTTGTGCCGAAACGGAGAACGCCATGGCGAACAGGGCCAAGGAGAGCCAGCTCCGTGTGCGGTGGGTACGGGCGATCATGCTCAACGAAGGTAGGTGGTGGTGGGGCACTTCACAATGGACGCACGAACCGGACAAAGGTTGTTCCCAGCCACAGGCCGTTCGCCATCTTTGCCCACCCGGAGGCTCCCCCTCCTTTCCATGCGGACACTAGACGAGATACAACGGCCCATTGCGGCGGAAATGAAGGCTTTCGAGCCCCACTTCCGCGAAGCGATGCGCAGCCAGGTAGCCTTGTTGGACCGGGTGATGCACTACATCGTGAAGCGCAAGGGCAAGCAGATGCGGCCCATGTTCACCTTGTTGAGCGCCAGACAGTTCGGCTCTGTGTCGGAAAGCGCGTACATAGCGGCCAGCCTGATCGAACTGCTGCACACCGCCACCCTGGTACACGATGATGTGGTGGACGATGCCAACATGCGCCGGGGCTTCTTCAGCATCAACGCACTGTGGAAGAACAAGATCGCCGTGCTGGTGGGCGATTACCTGCTGAGCCGGGGCCTCTTGCTCGCCATCGACAAGGGCGAATTCGACCTGCTGCGCATCGTAAGCCATGCGGTACGCGAAATGAGCGAAGGCGAACTGCTTCAACTGGAGAAAAGCCGCGGGCTCAACTTCAGCGAAGAGGTCTACTTCGACATCATCCGTAAGAAGACGGCCAGCCTCATTGCTGCGTGCTGCGCCAGTGGTGCAAGTGCTGCCGGGCGGCCAGCCGACGAGGTGGAGCGCATGCGCCAGTTCGGGGAATACACCGGCATCGCCTTCCAGATCAAAGACGACCTCTTCGATTATGGTAACGGGCAGGACACGGGCAAACCCACCGGCTTGGACATCAAGGAAAAGAAGTTGACGTTGCCCTTGATCCATGCCCTGCGCCAGGTGGAGGCCAGTGAGCGCCGGTGGATGGTGGATGTGGTGAAGAACCGCAACCAGGATGACCAGGCCGTGGCGAAACTGTTGCGCAAGGTGGCCGATGTAGGAGGCATCGCCTACGCCCACACGAGCATGCTCGCATACCGCGACAAGGCGATCGCCATCCTACGCGGCTTTCCGCAAAGTGAGTCGCGCGATGCCCTGGAAGGTCTCGTACACCTTACGGTAGAACGCACCAAGTGAGAACACCCATGTTGCAACGAACGCTCGTCCTCTTCTCGTTCGCCTCCTTCCTTGCTTGTGGCACGAGCAACTCCCAGCAAGGTGAAGGCATCGTGGCCGACACCACCGTGAAAGCAGCTCCACCGCTCAACGGCAAACAAGTGATCCACTTGAAGGAAGGCGGTCGCATGGAAGGGATGATGCGGAACGGCGAGCGCACCGGCTCCTGGATCTCGTACCACCCGAATGGTGTGATCTGGAGCCGATCCGTGTACGTGGACGGCGTTGAACACGGCCCTACGGAGGTCTTCCACGATAATGGCCGCACGTATTACACCGGCAACTACGAACATGGCAAACCCACGGGCAAATGGACCTTTTTCGACGCCAACGGGGTTGAGCTGAAGCGGGTGGAATACGATGCTGAAGGCAATGTGATCGAGAAGGATCGTCAATAGATCGTTGATGGATCCTTGCTGCGGAGCTAGTCGCTTCGCTGCCAAGGCATCAGATCAGCGGGTTATTGACACTACACGCGCGGCAACAGAAGGTTCCAACATTCGGCGTACCGGGCACTTACCCTGGTAAATTCACGGCCCCGTTCGCCCACACTTGATCGCCCCGCAAGCCATACAACAAGTGAAGGACGCCGCCCGCGAGGAAGAGGTGGTGGGCGAATTCGTGGCGCTGAAACGAAAAGGACCGCGCTTCCTTGGTCTATGCCCCTTCCACAACGAGAAGACACCAAGCTTCAACGTGAGCCCGAACCTGGGCATATACGAGTGCTTCGGTTGTGGCGAGGCGGGCGATAGCATCACCTTCCTCCAGAAGCATGAGCACCTCAGCTACGTTGAAGCGATCAAGTGGCTGGCCAAGCGTTACAATATAGACCTGCCGGAAGAGGAGCAAACGCCCGAGCAGCAGATCGAACAGAGCGAGCGCGAAGCCCTGGCGGTGATCCAGCAATGGGCGCTGAACTGGAGCGTAGAGCAATTGTGGAACACCGACGAAGGCAAGCGCATCGGCCTCTCCTACTTCCACGAACCCGGCTTCAGCGATGCCACCATCCGTACC
>JAEYWT010000310.1 GCA_023428865.1 Bacteroidota bacterium
GTGGCCGCTGGGTGGAGGTGCAGATCCGTAGCAAACGCATGGACGAGGTGGCCGAAATGGGCCTGGCGGCGCATTACCGGTACAAAGACGAAGCCGAGCACAACGCCGCGCTGGACAACTGGCTCAACCGCATCCGCGAGATGTTGGAAGATACTGGCAGCAACGCGGTGGACTTCGTGCGCGACTTCAAGCTCGACCTCTTCAGTGATGAGATCGTGGTCTTCACCCCGAACGGTGAAATGCGCAACCTGCCCGCCGGTGCCACCGCCTTGGACTTCGCCTTCGAGATCCATACACAGATCGGCCGGCAGTGCATCGGAGCCAAGGTGAACCACAAGCTGGTGCCCCTGAGCCAACCCCTGAAGAGCGGCGACCAGATCGAGATCATCACCAGCAAGAAGCAGCAACCGAAGGACGACTGGCTCACCTATGTGGTCACCGCCAAGGCCAAGCACCGCATCAAACAGGCCCTGCGCGAGCAGAAGCGCAAACTCGCCGTTGTGGGGCGCGATGTGGTACAACGCCATTTCCGCACCTGGGGTGCCAAGGTGGACTCCACCAACCTGAAGGCGCTGATCGAATACTTCAACAGCAAAGACCCCACCGGGCTGTACTACCAGGTAGCCCGAGGTAAATTCAACCTCGACACCATTGAGGGCCTACAGGTGAAGGCCGGGCGGCTGCACCTACCCAAGGTGAAGCGTAGCGAAGATGAGCGCTCCTTGGAGGAAGTGGTGGCCGAGATCCGCGGAAGCGACAAGAACGCCGCACTGGTCCTAGGTGATGATCTGAAGAAGATCGACTACCAGCTCTCCAGCTGCTGCAACCCGATCGCGGGCGATGATGTGTTCGGCCTCATCAGCCCCGATGAAGGCATCAAGATCCACCGGGTGAATTGCCCGAACGCCGTGCAGCTCATGAGCAACTTCGCCTACCGCATCGTGAAGGCGCGCTGGAAAGGCAAGGATACCGTGGAGTTCCTGGCGGGCATCAAATTCAGTGGGATAGACGATGTGGGCCTAGTGAACAAGATCACCACCATCATCAGCCACGAGCACAACGTGAACATGCGCGCCATCAGCTTCGAGAGCAACGATGGCATCTTCGCAGGCAAAGTGATGGCCTATGTACACGATACCGACCACCTCAATTCCCTCATGGACAAACTGAAACGGGTGCGCGGTGTAAGGAGCGTGGAACGCGTGGATCACTAGAGCGCAAGCCGTTCCGAGGGGGCGAAAAGCGCCTGTTCACCGGATCGTGGATAGCCAGTGGCGCACAAGGTGCCCGTGCAGCCGGTGTCACTTACCTTTGGAGCCATGGTGGCGGCCGAACAACAAGCCAACGTGCAGCGCATCTTCAGCGAGTACTTGGAACGTCACGGGCACCGCAAAACGCCCGAACGCTTCGCCATACTCACCGAAGTGTACGCCCACGACGGCCATTTCGACATCGAGCGGCTCTATGGCCGCATGAAAACGAAGAACTACCGCGTAAGTCGCGCCACCTTGTACAACACCATGGATTTGCTCCTGGATTGCGACTTGGTGCGCCGCCACCGCTTCAACGGAACGCAGTCCCAGTTCGAACGCTCCCACGCTTACGGCCAGCACGACCACTTGGTGTGTACCGTATGCGGGGCCGTGCAGGAGTTCTGCGACCCACGCATCCAACAGATCCGCAACACCGCCAGCGAAGTCATGGGCTTCGAGGTGCGTTACCACTCGCTCCAGATCCATGGAGTCTGCAAAAGCTGTCTAGAAAAAAGCCAACGATCATGACCGTGACCGACCGCCCGATGTTCGACCTTGCCGTTTCAGAAGAACGCAATTGCAAGGTGTTCCACTTGAAGGGCCGCCTGATGGACCAGCAACAGGCCGACCGGCTCATGAGCACCCTCGATGAGGAGTTGAGCGGTGGCCACAAGACCGTGGTGCTCGACATGAGCGAACTGCAGTACATGAACAGCACCGGCCTCAACATCCTGATCAACGTGCTCACACGCACCCGCAACGCCGGTGGCGACACACTGATCTCGGGTGTTTCCAACAGCGTTCGGCAACTCTTCCTCGTAACGAAATTGGATACCGTCTTCACCATCACCACCACGGTGGATGAGGCCGTTGCCAAACTGAGCGCGTAAGCCGATGACCGCACGCATGGATGTGCTGCTCGGTGCCCAATGGGGCGACGAGGGCAAGGGCAAGGTCGTTGACGTGATCGCGCCGGAGTACGATATCATCGCGCGTTTCCAAGGTGGCCCGAACGCCGGACATACCTTGATCTTCGAAGGCCGGAAGCACGTGCTCCACACCATCCCCAGCGGTGTGTTCCGTGAAGGCACCGTGAACCTCGTTGGCAATGGCGTGGTGATCGATCCGGTGATCTTCCTCAAAGAGATACAGGCCCTGAAAGCCGTTGGAGTGGATGTTAGGGAGAACCTCTTGATCTCCCGCCGCGCCCACCTGATCCTGCCCACCCATCGCGCATTGGATGCCGCCAGCGAAGCGGACAAAGGCAGTTCCAAGATCGGCAGCACCTTGAAAGGGATCGGCCCCACGTACATGGACAAGACCGGGCGTAACGGCCTGCGCGTGGGCGACCTCGAACTGCCCGACTTCATGGACCGATTCCGTGCGCTGGTGAATAAACACGAACGCCTGCTGGCACTCTCCGGGCGCCCCGGTGCACCCAAGGAAGCCGAAGAAGAATGGCTCGCCGCCGTGGAGGTGTTGCGCAGCATGCCTTTGGTGGACAGCGAACATTACCTGGACCAAGCCTTGCGCAGCGGCAAACGCATCCTCGCCGAAGGTGCACAGGGCACCCTGCTGGATATCGACTTCGGTACCTACCCCTTCGTGACCAGCAGCAACACCATTTCCGCCGGAGCCTGCACCGGACTCGGTATCGCGCCGAATCGCATCGGCAAAGTGGTGGGCATCTTCAAAGCCTACTGCACCCGTGTGGGC
>JAEYWT010000311.1 GCA_023428865.1 Bacteroidota bacterium
CTAGAACGGTTGGTACGTATACGGTGTGGCGGCGAGCGACTTCGCCAAGTGCGACGAGCTGCGGCACGAGTATCAGCTGCCCTTCGATTTCGTACAATGTGATGAGAAGACCATCAAGACCGCCATCCGCAGCAACCCAGGCGTGATGGTCTTGCAGCAAGGCACCGTTCGCGGTCTCTGGCATTGCAACGATGCACCCGGTTTTGCGGAAGCATCGGCGGTGATCGTCAAGTAAGCGTTATCTTCGATGGCGATGCATTGTTGGCGGATAACCATCCTCGCTTGTGCGATCGTGATCGCGAGCACAGCGCTGGCTCAGGTACAGGATGCCATCGGTAAGGACAAGATCATGCTCTTCGGGGTGGTCACGGAAGAGAAGGGTGGTGCTGATCTGCGTAACGCGTGTGTACGTGTCTTCACGGATTCCATCGCGGGTGATTCCGTCTTCACCGATGCAATGGGCAAGTATCAGTTGTTCGTTCCCTTGCATGGGATCCACAAATTGGTCTACACCATGGATGGTTACCATCGCAAAGCGGTCTCCATCGATGCCAGCGGAGAAATGAGCGAGACCGCGCGGGGTCAGGAGTGGAACCTGCGCATAGACATCGGTCTCAACAAGGCTGACATACCCTTGCCCGAAGACCTGTTGGACACACCCATCGGTAAAGCCGCATGGCAGCCCGAGCGTGGGGAGTTCTTATGGGACCAGCCTTACACCGAGCGTTACAAACAGCGTTTCAAACAAGCGGTGAAGGCGGCGGGGAAGAAGTGAACGTCTCGTAGATCCCGATCCCCTGTTGATATCCTGCCGTTCGGCGGTCGGGAGGGCCGCTTGGCGGGGCCATCTTTGCGATCATGCGCAAGATCGTAGCAGGCAACTGGAAGATGCATAAGGACCGCGACGAGGCACAGGCCTTGGTGGCGGCGTTGAAGAACTTGACCATACCTACCAGCGTGGAAGTGATCGTGGCACCGCCATTCCCCTTCCTGGCGCAAACGGTGGAGCAGGTACGGGGAACGGCCGTCAAGGTGGCGGCGCAGAATTGTCACCAGAAGAGCCAGGGGGCTTATACCGGGGAAGTGAGCGCCACCATGTTGAAGAGCATCGGGGTGCAAGCCTGCATCGTAGGCCATAGCGAACGGCGCCAATACTTCGGCGAAACGGACCGTGCCGTGGGCGAGAAGATCGTGGCATTGTTGGAAAAGGACATCACACCCATCTACTGTTGTGGCGAGTTGAAGGAAGAACGTGTGGCAGGTGAACACTTCACCGTAGTGACCGAGCAGATGCGCACCGCCCTAGGCGCACTCACCACGGCTCAACTGAAGCGTATCGTGATCGCCTACGAACCGGTTTGGGCCATCGGTACGGGCCTCACTGCCACCGCCCATCAAGCGCAAGAGATGCACGCCCACATCCGCTCCTTGCTCGCCGGCCACGGAGCCGAAGTGGCGAACGAAGTGCCTGTACTGTACGGAGGTAGCTGTAAACCCGATAACGCAGCCGAACTCTTCGCCAACCCCGACGTCAACGGTGGTCTCATCGGTGGCGCCGCGCTCGATGCCGACCAGTTCAGCGCGCTCATCCGCATAGCCGGCGAACGATAGCCTCTCTACCGACATATCGATCAAACCATCGAACAACTCAACAGTGATCAGCAGATCATCTGATCAGCGGATCCTCGATCACCATGCCCTACACCCGCGTCTCCTTCCTTATCGCCCCGGTGGATCCTTGGCGCGACATCCTCATGATCGAGCTGGGCGAATTGGGCTACGACAGTTTCGAAGAGACCACCGGTGGGCTCGATGCGTATGTGGAAGATGAACGGTTCAGTGTGCCTGCCCTCCAGGCTTTGTTGACCTTGCGCGATCCGCATGTGAGCATTTCATGGTCGGTCTCCAAGTTGGAAGAACGCAACTGGAATGCCGAATGGGAAAGCAGTTTCCAACCCGTTGAGGTGGGTAGCGAAGTGCGGATCCGAGCTGAACACCACGCCATAACACCGGGTTTCGCGCACGAGATCGTCATTCACCCGCGCATGGCTTTTGGCACCGGGCACCACGCCACCACGCGTATGGTGGTACGCGGCATGCTGGGCCTACAGGCTGGTGGGGGAGCCTTCGCACACGGGTTGAAGGACAAAGAGGTCTGCGATCTGGGTTGTGGAACGGCCGTCCTCGCCATCCTCGCCGAGCAGATGGGGGCGAAGGCGGTGCGCGCCATCGATATCGACGAACAGGCGGTGATCAATGCGCGCGAGAACCTGGAACGCAACGGTTGTTCGCGCACCACTGTGGAAAAGGGTGTGGCCACGGCGCTGGAAGGCCATACCTACGACCTTATTTTAGCGAACATCGAACGTAACACCCTGCTCGACGCCATGGCCTTGATGGCCGGTGCCATGCGCCCCGGTGCGGCCCTGTTCCTCAGCGGCTTCATCGTGGCCGACAGACCCTTGTTGGCCGAAGCCGCCCAAGCGCATGGGCTACAACTCGTTGAACATCTGGAAGAAGGGGAATGGTCCTTGCTGGGTTGTCGTAAACCTTCGGCGGAATGAAGTTCAGTTGCATCATAGGAAGGTTCTTGAGCCTATTGATCATAGCGTTTGCGAGCACCGGGGCTTCGGCGCAGGTGAAACCCTTCTCCAACGACCAAGCGCTATTCCTTCAGGAGATGACCACCTTTCTGGTGGAAGCCGATAAGAAGGAAGGCCGTCCGTTCATGGAGCAGGTATTCACACCGGTATGGAACGGACCGTATTACAATGCCGCACAGCGTACCCGCATCGTGGAAGTGGCCAACTACATGGTGAAGAAGCGTTTTGAGGCCTTTCCCCACTTTAGGGATTACCTCGGTGCCATTGCAGCCTTCCCCAATGGCGGTCGCAGCGGTGCCGAATTCGATGCGTGGATGCAGGGCATGGACAAATTGGTGCAGAGCGGTCGCAAGCAGAACGTGGTGGCCTTCATAGCCACCTGCGCCAACTTGTTCAAGGATAACACCATGTTCTCCAGCGCCAGCACCACTTGGCGCAGTCGCTCGTCCAAATTCACCTTCGAGTTCGATTCCATACCCAAGGTCGTTTTCCCCGTCACCGATATCGTGTGTGTGGCCAAGGGCGATAGCGCCGTGATCCTCGGCACGCGTGGTACCTACCTGCCCACCATGGAACTGTGGACAGGCAAAGGAGGCAAGGTCACCTGGGAACGCGCCGGACTGAAGCCAACGGCAACTTTCGCCGAATGGACCAAGCCGTACGAGATCAAAATGAAGAGCGCGGGGTTCGAAGTGGACTCCGTGCAATTCAACGATCCTTATTTCGAACGCACCCTGCTCGGCAAGGTCACCGACAAGGTGCTGGCCAATGTGGATGAGAAGAACGCCAGCTATCCACGGTTCGAGAGCTACGACCGACGGATGAAGATCCGCGACATCGCCGACGGCATCGACTTCGAAGGCGGCTTCACCATGCAGGGCGCGAAACTGCAAGGGTATGGTACCAAGGATGAGCCGGCCTTCCTCACCTACTACCGCGATAAGCGCCCGTTCATCATCACCCGTGGTCAATTGTTCAGCATCGAGCCAGAGCGCATCACCAGTGATAATGTGGCCATGCAGCTCATCCTGGACAAGGACTCCATCTACCACCCGAGCCTTAGCATGCGCTTCCTCAAAGCGAAGAAGCAGCTCACGATGATCAAGAAGGATGAAGGCTTGGGCAAGGCACCGTTCTACGACACGTACCACGAGCTGGACATGTACTTCGAAACGATCACCTGGAAACAGGGTGATCCCTTGCTGCAGCTCGGCAACCTGCAAGGTACCACGCAGACCAAGGCCAGCTTCGAGAGCTTCAATTACTTCAAGGAGAAACGCTACATGGGCATGATGGGTATCGATCAGATCCATCCGCTCGTACGTCTCAACGACTTCAGCAAGCAGAACGAAGGCCGCTTCTATGCGCAGGAGTTCGCCAGTTTCAGCAAGATCCAGAAGGATGCGGTGATCCCACTGATCATCGACATGGCGAATAAGGGATATCTCTTGTTCGATCCCGAGACCGAATGGGTGCAGACCACTCCGCGCTTGCGGCAGCATATCCTCAACAGCGCGGGTAAGCAGGATTACGACGTGTTGCAGTTCAATAGCAACATCGACAGTGTCAATGCCACGGTGAATCTGCTCAACTACGACCTCGCCATCATGGGTGTGGCGCGCATCGTGGTGAGCGATTCGCAGGATGTGAAGATCTTCCCGAGCGGCAAGCAGGTCACCGTGAAGAAAGGCCGCGACTTCACCTTCGGCGGAAGCATACAGGCTGGAAAGCTCCAGTACTACGGTAAGGAATACTACTTCCACTACGCACCCTTCGTGATCGATCTGCTCAACGTGGATAGTGTGAGCTTCATGGCCGACAGCTTCGAGAAGAACGACGAGGGAAGGACCACTTTGGTGCGGGTGAAGAACGTGCTGGAGCAGGTCACCGGAACGCTCGAGATAGACGAGCCGAGCAATAAGAACGGACTACAACAGGTGAAAGGACCCGATGGTAAGATGACCGGTCGGTATCCACAATATCCCAAGTTCAACAGCACCAAGGAGAGTTACGTCTTCTACGATAAACGGTCCACGCAGCGCGGTGTGTATAAGCGCGACAAGTTCTACTACCGGAGCGAACCCTTCCAGCTCGACAGCTTGGACAACTTCACCAACGCGGGTCTCAATTTCGCAGGTACCCTGGTCAGCGGTGGCATTTTCCCGGATATCAAGGAGTCACTCGGTCTGCAAGCCGATTACGCGCTCGGTTTTGTGCGCAAGACCGGCGATGCTGGTATGCCGCTCTATGGCAAGAAGGCCAAGTTCACCGACGAGATCGTGCTCAACAGCCGTGGCCTGCAAGGCAAAGGGGAGATGGAATACCTCACCACCACCTTGCGCTCGAAGGCATTGGTATTCTGCCCCGACAGCACCCTCGGTCGAGCCGATACCTTGTTCAACAAGTCCAGCACCGCGCCGAGCAAGGTGCCCGATATACGCGGTGCGGATCTCTTCGTGCGTCTTGAGCCGGGTAATGATGTGCTACGCACCGAGAAGTTGAAGAAGCCCATGGTGATGTATGGCGAACAAGCATACCTCCACGGCCTAACCGACCTTAAACCATCGGGCATGACCGGCGCTGGTCTCGTCGACTTCAAGAACGCCACCCTCTACTCCAAGCTCTTCCAGTTCACCACCATGCAGGTGCATGCGGATACATCGGATTTCCGTTTGACGGAAGGGGATACGGCCAGTATCGCGTTCAAGACAGACAACGTCAACTCCACCATCAAACTAGACGAGCGCGTAGGTGAGTTCGTTAGCAATGGCACGGAGACCAAGGTGGAATTCCCGGTGAACCAGTACATGTGTTTCATGGACCGTTTCAAATGGTACATGGATCAGGGTGATATCGAACTGGAAAGCGACCGTACGGCAGCAGTGGGCAACGAAGACCTGCAGCTCTCAGGCTCCAACTTCATCAGCACCCGCGCCGATCAGGATTCGCTCAGTTTCATGGCTCCGAAAGCGCGTTATGATCTGAAGAAGCACCTGATCACCGCCAACGATGTACACTACATCCAGGTGGCCGATGCGCTTGTAACACCAGACAGCATGCGCGTTCGGATACGCAAGAACGCCGTGCTCGATCCGCTCAACAACGCGGTGATCACGGCCAATTTCGTCACCAAACACCATCGCATCTACAACGCCACGGTGGATATCAAGGCCAAGCGGAGCTACTCCGCCACCGGCGATATCGATTACGTGGACGAGGACCAGAAGAACTTCAAGATCACGCTCAACGAGATCAAGGTGGACACCGGCTTCCAGACCGTGGCACGCGGCCGCATCACCCAGGAACAGGATTTCCGCCTGAGCCCGGCCTTCGACTTCTTCGGCGATGTAACCTTGACGGCCAGCATCAAGGAACTCACCTTCAGCGGAAGTACACGCATCCAACACGGTTGCGAGGGCCTGGCCAAGAACTGGATGAAGTTCTCCGGATCAATCGACCCCTTGGAGGTCTTCATTCCAGTTGCCGATACGTTGTATGATGATAAAGGTGCCCTGATCGGTGCCGGTGTGCGCCTCACGGAAGAGGATCCGTTCAAGGTCTACGGCACCTTCCTCAGCCGGGTTGACGATCCCAAAGACCGCCACATCATCAGTGCGAAGGGTCTGCTCTTCTATGACAAGACACGTAAGGAGTACATGATCTCCAACAAGGACAAGATCCGCAAGCGCGACATGCCCGGTGATCTCGTGAGCCTCGCGGTGGACAATTGCATCATCCTCGGCGATGGTCGCATCCACCACGGTGTGGACCTGGGTCGCATCAAGCTCACCAATGTGGGTGGTCTCCGCTACGAGGCGGAAGGGCAGAAGCTCACCACCGAAGAGGTCATGATACACGACTTCTTCTTCCACGACAACGCCCTGGAACGGATGGCCACGGAAATGCTCGCCTATCCGGACCTGAAACCGGTGGACATCACCAAGACCTACTACGAGCGCATGCTCCGCGAAGTGCTCGGCCTGGAGAAGTCCGATAAGCTCATCAGCGAGCTCAGCATCAAAGGCG
>JAEYWT010000032.1 GCA_023428865.1 Bacteroidota bacterium
GAACCGCGCACTGCTGCCATAACCGCCGGCCTTCATGTCTTCCTTGGCCATGGCCGCCTTGATGTTGGCAATGCCTTTCTCCGTAGCATCCGTTCTGATAGGGACCACCACTTTGGTCTCCGCCCAGCGGATCTCCAGATCAGCGTTGTCGTTGTTCAGATTCTCCAGGCCGATCGTAAGCGTCTCTGTGAACGCACACTTCGCAGGCTTGATCTTCACAGAGGCTGCGGTCGCCTTGGGGTCGAACCCATCTTCCCCCCAAAGGTCGGTCTTGTTGTTCAAGTGTACCACCCACATTTCCTTACCCGGGATGGTGAACAATGAGTATTTACCTGCTTTAACCTCCAAACCACCGAACGTGACCGCTTCACTGAATTCGATGGTGGTGTTCTGGTTGGCTCCAGTACGCCAGAGCTGATCATACGGAACAAGATCACCGAAGATCGTACGGCCTTTCGCGCTGGGCCGCGAATACTCCACTTCAACCTTGGTGAGACCGACGAGTTGCTCTACCTCGGCGGGAGGGCTCGCCTGTGGAAGCTCCTGTGCATTTACAACGGTTGCAGCAACAAGCGCTGCAGAAAGTACGATCGACTTCATGTGGTTCTGGTTTGGCACACGGGTGTGCGGGTTAGGGATGCAGCAAAACTAACCCGACCTGCGGCCCGGAGCGGTCCATTTAGGATCATTACCAGTTCAGGGAACCGGTCAATCCAACACCAGGAGGACGCACCATCATCAGGAACAGTCCAGACGCAAGCGACCTGCCGAAACAGTTAGCAGGCTACGCCACCCGCAGGTTGCTCAACCGGGAACGGTCGAACTTCTCCCGGGCATAGCTCAAGGTTACCCGCAGCTCCGCAGGCCGCTCAGGCGAACCGGGCATCTCGTACATGGCGTCGGTCATGATCGCCTCGCAGATGGAGCGCAGACCACGGGCACCGAGCTTGTAATCCAGCGCCTTCTCTACGATGAAGTCGAGCACTTTCTTGTCGAAGGTGAGCTTCACCTTGTCCATCTCGAAGAGCTTCACGTACTGTTTGATCAACGCGTTCTTCGGCTCGGTGAGGATGCGGCGCAAGCTCTCTTTATCCAGTGGGTCCAAGTAAGTGAGCACTGGGAAACGCCCGATGAGCTCAGGAATGAGGCCATAGGTGCGCAAGTCCGATGGGCTCACGTACTGTAGCAGGTTCTCGTCGTTGATGCGTTGTTCCTTGCTGGCGCTATAACCCACCGCGCTGCTCTTCACCCGGCGAGCGATCATCTTCTGGATGCCATCGAAGGCCCCACCGCACACGAACAGGATGTTGCGCGTATCCACTTGGATCAGCTTCTGTTCCGGATGCTTGCGGCCACCTTGCGGGGGAACGCTCACGGTACTGCCTTCCAACAGCTTCAGCAAGGCTTGTTGCACGCCTTCACCGCTCACATCCCGCGTGATGCTCGGCGTATCGCTCTTGCGGCTGATCTTGTCGATCTCGTCGATGAAGACGATGCCACGCTCGGCCTTGGTAACGTCGTAATCCGCGGCTTGCAGCAACCGGCTCAGGATGCTCTCCACATCCTCTCCCACGTAACCGGCTTCGGTCAGTACGGTAGCATCGGCTATGGCGAAGGGCACGTTCAACATGCGGGCGATGGTCTTCGCCAACAGGGTCTTTCCGCTGCCCGTTTCGCCAACGAGAATGATGTTGCTCTTTTCGATCTCCACCTCGTCTGCCGTGGTGGTGGGCTTTTGCAGCAGGCGCTTGTAGTGGTTGTAAACGGCCACGCTGAGCACCTTCTTGGCATCGTCCTGGCCGATCACGTATTCATCCAAGTGGCGCTTGATGTCCGCCGGGCGTTGGATGATGAGGCTGCCCTCCATCTCCGTGCGCGTGCGTTGACTAAGCTCTTCGGAGATGATGTTCTGCGCCTGGGTGATGCAGCTATCGCAGATGTGCCCGGTGATACCGGCGATCAGCACATTGGTGTCCTGTTTGTCTCGGCCACAAAAGGAACACTTGATCTCTTTCTTATCCATGGAAGGGTCGTGCTGCGCCGCTGGGTAGGGATGCGCAAAGTCCCGCAAGATACATCGAAGGCCGGGTGGAGGTCCACCCGGCCTTTATTCGTGTTTGAGCCTCAATGGGTTGCACAAAACCAAGGAAAAGATCCAGGCACCCCGAAAAGGGTGAACCCTGTATCGACCCTACTTGGCGTTGCGGACCAGGATCTCGTCGATCATGCCATAGGCTTTGGCTTCTTCGGCGGTCATCCAATAATCGCGGTCACCATCTTTCTCCACCCGGTCGAAGGGCTGCCCGCTGTGAGTGCTGATGATGTCGTACAGTTCCTTCTTCAACTTCTGGATCTCGCGCACGGTGATCTCCATGTCGCTGGCCTGCCCTTCGGTGCCACCCATGGGTTGGTGGATCATCACCCGGCTGTGCTTCAAGGCACTGCGCTTACCCTTGGTGCCCGCACAGAGCAATACTGCGCCCATGCTGGCCGCCATGCCGGTGCAGATCATGGCCACATCGGGGTTGATGTACTGCATGGTGTCGTAGATGCCTAGGCCAGCATATACACTACCTCCGGGGGAATTCATATAGATCTGGATGTCCTTCTTGGCATCCACGCTTTCCAGGAACAGCAATTGCGCCTGGATGATGTTCGCTACCTGGTCGTTGATGCCCGTACCCAGGAAGATGATGCGATCCATCATCAACCGGCTGAACACATCCATCTGTGCCACGTTGAGCTGGCGCTCTTCGATGATGTATGGTGTTACGGACGATGTGATCGCCGCCTTGGTGTAGCTGTGCAGCGTGTTGCTGCTGATGCCGCGGTGCTTTACCGCGAACTTGTCGAATTCATCCTTGGGGAACATGGTCGTTCGTGGGCTATGGGTTAGCGCGACTTGATGAGCACTTCGTCGATGAGTCCGTATTCCTTGGCCTCGGTGGAGGTCATCCAGTAGTCGCGGTCGCTGTCCTTGTCGATCTTCTCGTAGGGCTGGCCGCTATGGTGGGCGATGATGTCGTACAGCTCCTTCTTCAGTTTCAACACTTCCTTCAGGGTGATCTCCATATCACTGGCCTGACCTTGCGCACCGCTGAGCGGTTGGTGGATCATCACGCGGGCATGCTTCAACGCACTGCGCTTGCCTTTCGCACCTGCGCAGAGGAGCACGGCACCGAAACTGGCGGCCATGCCGGTGCAGATGGTGGCCACATCGCAGTTGATGTACTGCATGGTGTCGTAGATGCCTAGGCCAGCATATACACTACCTCCGGGGGAATTCATATAGATCTGGATGTCCTTCTTGGCATCCACG
>JAEYWT010000339.1 GCA_023428865.1 Bacteroidota bacterium
GCCTTGCACAAGGTGCTTATGCGGTAGGCGCTCAAAGGCGTTACTTCACTAGGCTTGGCCACTACACAATTCCCGGCTGCCAGCGCTGGCGCTATCTTCCAGGTGAAGAGGTATAGCGGCAGGTTCCAGGGACTGATGCAGCCAGCCACACCGAACGGTTGGCGGTCGGTGTAGTTCACGGCAACATCATCCATCAGGTGCGCTTCACTGGGGAAGTGAAGGATGGCTGTCGCGAAGAAGCGGAAGTTGGCCACCGCTCGCGGAATGTCCACACGGCGCGCCAGAGAGATCGGTTTGCCATTGTCGCGTGATTCATCCGCAGCGAAACCATCCAGATCATCCTCGATCAATTGGGCCAAGCGCAGCAACGCAGCACTACGTCCTTCGCGCCCTAGCGCGTTCCATGCTGGGAATGCCCGGTGTGCGGCTTCCGTAGCGGCATCCACATCGCGTTGGTCAGAATCGGGTAGTTGGGCGTACACCTGCCCGGTCGCAGGGGCGTGTACATCGATCCATGCACCACCAACGGCGGGCTGCAACGTTCCATCGATCAGGTTCAGAAGCTGTTCCATCTGGCCGAAAGGTAGGTGACGGGCTTGGGCCACACCGCGAGACACCGCAGCTGTGAAAGTCGAAAGGCCCGCACCGTCGTGCGAGCCTTCCAACCCCTTGTTGCCTTGTCTGGAACCAAAACCCTAATTCCGCCGACAAGTACCTTTCCATTTCCTGCCTGAGAGACCGGCCGTCGATCACTCGACGATACAAACGTAGACAGGCCGGAAAAGGCCCCCTGTTAAGGTCTTGCGAACGAACGTTAAAGACCGTTAAGCCGCGCTGCATTGACTGCTGTGCGGTAGTTTCGGTGCATGGAAAAGAACCGGATCACCGGGCTGTTGGTGGCCATTACCGTGGCGCTCCTCGGCCTTATGGCGATCCAGGTGAAGTGGATGCGCGATGGCATGCGCTTGCGCGAAGCACAGTTCGAGCGCAGCATGGACCACGCGCTCTTTTCGGTGAGCGATAAACTGGAACAGGCCGAGAAGTGGCGCGACCTGAAGCGACACAAGGCGGGTAGGAAGCTCCTGCGCCGATTGGATGCGTTGCGGCGCGAACACGACGAAAGGGTGGCAGCAAGGTCCGAGCGTATGGAAAGCCGTTTGGACGAAGGGCTTTTTCCACCATCAGAGCCACCGAACGAACCTTGGGCCGACACCTTGGATCCCTGGTCCGAGGACGAACAAGCCGACCATGAAGCCTTGGTGGCCGATATGGTGCGCACCATTTTGGCGGACGAACGCACGCGCGAGATCACCGAACGGGTGGCCGCCCCTACGCTCGATTCCTTGTTGCATGCGGAACTCCTGACCAATGGCGTGGATGGTGATTACGCTTACGGTCTGTTCAAGGAGGATGGTGAACAAGTGGAACTGGGTCATGAGAAACGATTGGACCCCAATACCGCTCCGGGTAGCGTTCATCGCGAGCGGCTATTCCGCCACGACCTGGCCGGGCCGGTGTACTACCTCCACGTATTCGTGCCCGGGCACAGGGGCCTGCTGTGGCGCGACATGCTACCCTTGTTGCTCACCAGCGCACTGTTCATGGCCATCATCGTGGTGGCCTTCTTCTTCACCATACGCACCATCTTCCGACAGAAGCGGTTGGGCGAGATCCGCAAGGACCTAGTGAACAACCTTACGCACGAGCTCAAAACACCCATCAGTACCATCGGCCTGGCCTGCGAAGCGCTCGCAGATCCGAGCATGCCGAAGACCGAACAGCAGGTGCGCACCTTCGTGGCCATGATCCGCGACGAGAACAAACGCTTGGGATCCTTGGTGGAGAACGTGCTGCAAAGCGCCGTGCTCGAAAGCGGCCACATGGTGCTCAAACGTGTGGATCTGGATGTGCATACCTTGATACAGGATGTGGTGCGCAGTAGTGGCATTCAGGTATCACGCCGAAATGGGCGTATCGACATGGAACTGAAAGCCGAGATACACCATGTGAGCGGCGACCGTATCCACCTCACCAACCTGCTCTACAATCTCATCGACAATGCGGTGAAGTACACCGAGCAGGAACCTCGCATCCGCATCAGCACCACCAGCAACAACGAAGGCCTTACGGTGAGCGTGGCCGATAACGGGATCGGGATCTCCGCGTCGGAACAACGGAAGATCTTCGATCGGTTGTACCGTGTCCCTACCGGTAATATCCACAACGCGAAGGGCTTCGGTCTTGGCTTGAGCTACGTGCGTACGGTGGTGGAACGCCATGGCGGACGCATCCGTCTGGAGAGCACACCCGGCAATGGCAGCACATTCCATATCTTCATTCCGTTCGAACATGGCAGGACAGCATAAACTACTGGTGGTCGAGGACGACCAGAACCTGGGTACCCTGTTGGTGGAATACCTGCGTGCCAAAGGCTACGAGGCCGATCTGTGTACCGATGGCCAGAAAGGCAAAGCCGCCTATGATCAAGGTGGCTACGACATGCTCATCTTCGACGTGATGATGCCGTTGAAGGATGGCTTCACCCTGGCACGCGAGATCCGCCAGCGAGATACCACCACGCCCATCATGTTCCTCTCGGCCAAGGCCATGAAACAGGATACCATCGAAGGCTTCCGGAGTGGCGCCGACGATTATATGACCAAGCCCTTCAGCATGGAAGAGCTGCTCCTGCGGGTGAGTGCCGTGTTGCGGCGCGCCAAGGGCGTGGAGCCCAAGGCCCCGGAGCCCGAAGAGTACGTGATCGGCGATACGGCGTTCCAGCCACGGAAACAGCTGTTGCGCACACCCGGCGGTGAACGCAAGCTCACCACCAAGGAGAATGAACTACTGCGCCTGTTGTGCATGAACCAGAACGAAGTGCTGGATCGATCCGCAGCGCTGATCGCCGTGTGGGGAGATGACAGCTACTTCAACGGCCGCAGCATGGACGTGTACATCGCCAAACTGCGCAAGTACCTGCGAGATGACCCCTCGGTGGAGATCATCAACGTACACGGCAAAGGCTTCCGGTTGATCGCAGGATCGAGCGTGGTACGTTAAAGGCAAGCCGTACGCCCACCATCCACCGGCAGGTTGATGCCGTTGATGTACGCACCCGCCGGCCCGGCCAGGAACGCTACGGCTCCAGCGATCTCCTCCGGACGAGCGAAACGCCGCAATGGGATCTCTGCGAGCATTTCATGCTTTACCTCTTCCTTCGCCGCGCCGGTCTTCTGAGCCTTGTTGGCGATGATGGCGGCCAGCCGTTCCGTTTCGGTGGCACCGGGCAGCACATTGTTCACGGTGATGTTGAACGGCCCCAGTTCCGTGGCCAGTGTTTTGCCCCAGTTGGCAACAGCCCCACGAATGGTATTGCTTACGCCGAGGTTGGGTAGTGGCTGTTTCACACTGGTGCTGATCACATTGATGATCCGCCCATGGCGTCGTTCTTTCATGCCCGGCACCACGGCCCGCACGATGGTTTGGAACGCCACCAAATGCTGGGTGAAGGCCGCCAAGAACGCTGCGGTCCCCGCCTCATGCGCTGGGCCAGGGGCGGGGCCGCCGGTGTTGTTCACCACGATGTCGATCCGCTGATCGGCAACATGGGCACCGACCGCATTACGCAAGCCCTCGGTATCGGTCATATCACAGACGAGTATGCGGTGTTGTTGTTCGGCTTTGACGCTAAGCTCTGCCCTAACCGCTTCCAGGGCCTGGGCATCACGTGCGAGCAGGGTGATGGAGGCGCCCAGCCGGGCCAATTCCAATGCGGTGGCTTTGCCGATGCCTTGGGTGCTGCCGCAGACCAAGGCATGTTGTCCGGTGAGGTCGGTATTCATCGTGGGGTTGTTCGGATGATACTAGCCGTTGGGTTGCGGCGCTATTGAGTCCGCGAAGGAACGACATGGAGGTGAAGGCAGAGCCTAACGGTTCGTCCCCGCGCAAGGTTCACTCCCCGGATCTCTAGAGCGCAGCAGCAGGTTTCAATACAGAAGCGCTCTAGCCTTTATTCGAACCAAGAGCGTGTAAAGAGGGTGTTGCTCACCATGGATCAAGAATGATGAGTCTTAGGGCTTCAAGCCGACAGTTGTATATTGACTGGGTTCTCGCATAGTGTTGCTACATTCGCCGAGCGATAACGCAACAATTACAGAAGTACAGAACACATGAAGCACATTACGCACGGGATCTTTGGGTTGGTTCTTTCCGGCTCCCTGGCCCTAGTGAGCCTGAACGCTGCCGCCCAGTGTACCACTTGGGTCAACCCGTCTCCGACCGGAGGTTGGACCGATTTCAACACGACTTTCGGCGGTGCACCTTGCGATGACGGATCAGGGTGCCCGTTCAATGAGATCACTGATTTTGAGGTTTTCGCTGATGAAGCCTATGCGATGGCGAACATCCAACAAGGCGGTAGCTATACCTTCAGTGCCTGCAATGGTGTAGGAGGAACGGCTTGGGCACTGCAGTTCACCATCGTTGCACCTAGCGGAGCGGTTGATGCGTTCGGGTTGGATAGTGGTTCCAATTGCGCATTGACGTGGACGGCTAGCGAGGCTGGAACATACTTGATCGTGGTGAGCGAGGCTGGTGCATGTGGTACCAGCGCGAACGATGCCACCGAAAATGGCTTCCCCGCCATTACGTGCAACGGCGTTAGCTGTCCTGCTCCACAGCCTGGATGTACGACCTGGTCTGCTCCAAGTGCCTCCACCGGTTGGACTGATTTTAACACCACCTTTGGAGGAGCTCCCGTTCCGGAAGGTGGCGTTTGCCCAGTGAACGAGATCACCGACTTCGAGGTTTTCGCAGATGAGGCCTACTCGATGACCAATGTGGTCGCTGGTAGCGGTTATACTTTTAGTGCCTGCAATGGAGTGGGTGGAACGGCCTGGCCTCTCAGCTTTACGATCATCAACCCTAATGGTGTCGTAGATGCGTTTGGCTTGGATGGTGATTCGAACTGTTCTCTGTCATGGGTTGCTAGTGCTTCAGGTACGTACCTGATCGTCGTTAGTGAAGAGGGTGCCTGTGGGACTAGCGCCAATAGCGGCACGGCGAATGGATTCCCTGCGATCACCTGCGTAGGCAATGTGGGTATTGATCCGGTCAAAGCTGTGGGAGGTATGTTCAACATCTACCCGAATCCAACGAATGGGGTGTTCTCTGTTGATATACAGGGTGCGAACATCGGATCGAATGACCGCCTCGAGGTCCTGGACATTAGCGGCCG
>JAEYWT010000341.1 GCA_023428865.1 Bacteroidota bacterium
CAAAGTGCTCGGCGGCACGCCGTGGGAGAATCCCGAAGGCATGCAGAAGAACAACCCCACCACCTACGCCAAGAACTTCAAGACACCTATGTTGATCCTGCACGGCGAGCTCGATTACCGTGTACCGTACGGCAACGGCATGTCGCTGTATGCCATACTGCAAAGCATGAACGTGCCGTCGCGCTTGGTGATCTACCCCGACGAGAACCATTGGATCCTCTCGCCGCAGAACGCCATCCAATGGAACTGGGAGGTGCAGAGCTGGCTGTCGCGCTACATCGGCGGCACACCCACGTTGGGGAAGCCGGTGTTCGAAGGGGAGGGGGCCAAGTGAAGCAACGCTGATCGAACGTTCGGGGATCCCCGGTGTACCGGAGCGTGATGCGCTCTAGCGTAAGATCCCGCTCCATGTTCGGCTGGTTGTCTTCTTTCCTTGTCGCGATGATCCCGCTGCTGGGTTCCGCTCAACCCGGTCCACCCGATCTATCGGTCGTTCTCGTGCGCGATGAAGATGGCCATCGAATACGTAACGCGTATGCCACGCACCTTGCAGCACACGAATGGACCGGCACACGCCGCAGGCCCGCGTGGACGGTGGTGCAGCACTTCACCGTGAGCAGGGACTATCCGTACGCACCCCACGAGATCGGCACGCAAAAGTCATGGCCGTTAAGCCCGGACACGGTCCACGATGGTCGTCGGGAACACCTCCGCTTCCGACTTTCGGAGTGCTGGTGCGTGGATCAGTACCTGAGCGTGGTGCAAGGTGGCGAGGTGATGCGGATCGACCTTCCCAACGATCCGGCCGAGCGTTGGGCCTTGGTGCAACAGGTGATGCAACGATCGGGCGACATCGCTTCACCGGAAGTGGTGCGGTTCCGTCCGGGGCGCTTCACCTTCGCTGAGCTGATGAACGACGCGCTCTTCGATGAGCTCGAGATCCGGTTGGCCAACGTGTTAGCGGAAGGCGCTGGTGGGTTTGGCACGAAGTAGCGGGCTGCTGGTAGATGTAGCTATTCTAGTCGGTGATCCACCGATCCTCGATGGCCAGCGCGATGGTCGTTTCGTTACCGTCCGCATCCACCAGGATGGAACGCAAGGCACCTTGTACGACGTAGTAGCGATGCTCGGCCACCAGGTCGGGCTACACCACGAATTGTTTCTTGCGCGCAGTTCAGGTGGTGATCGATCAACCTCTCACATTCCCCAACGACCGTAACAGCGCACCGATCCCTTCCATGGAGCTGGGCTCGAAGCGGTACACCGATGAATTTCTCACAGGTTGGAGTAGCGCTTGTTCGAGCGAACGGTCGCCGGCCCGGATATCCTTCAGGTGCTCAACGCTCCAAGATCACGCGGCTCAAGTAGGTCAAGCCCGAGGTGTCCTGGGCTTCCACGACAAAGGCTCCTGTGTTGGATGAGGCAACCTCAAGTTCCAACCGACGCGTAGCGCTTACGTTCCTGTCCAAGATCAAGCGCCCGAGGGCATCACGGATAGTGATCCGTGCGATCATCTGGCCCGATGGAAGTTCGATGCTGATCATATCCTTCGCCGGATTCGGGGAGATGCGCATCGTTGCGGTGGTCGGTCCAATGACCGCTGTTGTGATCACCGGCACACAGGCGCTCGTATCCGCGCATGCTCCAACATTAACGCGCACGGCGTATGATCCGGTGCTCGCCACATAACTCTGTTCGGTGGCACCGATGATCGGGGCGAAGTCGTTCAAGCAATCGAGCCATTGATAGTCCATGCCGGGTGCGGCGGTCAGGATGTTCGCATCAACAGCCACGTTGACATCGAGCGGATCAATGCAGGCATAGCCGCTCAGGAACCACGGCTGCTCGCGCCGAAGGTCGTGGTAAGCAATGCCGGTGTGCGTGCCGTTCACTACCAAGCTCGGGTACTGGATGGCTTGGGAGAGAGCGCCGAGGTTGCTGGCCACGGTCCATGTAGTGCCATTGGCATTGCTGGCTTTCGCATAACGCAGATCACCCGCACCTTGATAGGCGATGGCCGGTACACCATCCACGATGGCAAGCGAGCCGAAGCGACCACCGACCGCATCCACTTGCACCGGAGTACCCCAAGTTGATCCGTTCGCGGTGGTGGCACGTACGAACTTCAACGCATCGTTCGTCTCATCCCAATAGGCGATGGCGGGTGAGCCATTCACGAAGGCCATGGTGGCGAAGCGCCCCACATTGCCGGTGGCATCGGCCATGGTGCTCACCAAGGCACCGGCACTGAAGTCGGCATTGTTGCCGACCACATAGAGCAGATCACCGGTCGCGTTCTGGTGGAAGGCCGCGGCAGGCAGGCCGTTCAGGTCCATCAAGGCCACGGTGATGTTCAGCCCACCGCTGCTGCCGACGGTGGTGCCGTTCAGTGGCCACGTGGTACCGTCGATGTCGTTGGCGCGCACATAGCGTACGTTGCTGTTCGTGTTGTTCAGGTAGGCCACCGCTGGTCGCCCGGCGATCACCTTCAACGCGATGCCCTGCCCGCGTGGTTGGCTTTGGCTGTTGTCCATGCCCACGGAGCTTCCCCAGCTGGTGCCCAGCGCATCATTCGCACGCACGTACCGCACGTTGTCCTGCTCATCGAAGTAGGCGATGGCCGGTCGCCCGTTCACGATCGTCATGCTGCAATACGCACCACATGCACCCAGAGAGTCCACCGTTACCGAGGTGCCCCATTGAGTGCCGGCGCTGTCCAAGGCGCGTAGGTAGCGCAGGTCTTCGTTGCTTGCATCGTAGTAGGCCAATGCCGGATGACCATCCACGATCGTTAGGCTCACATGGCGGCCTAAGGCTGGATGGGTGTCGATGGTGACCGGTGTATTCCACGCGTTCGCGCCCATGCCTGTGCTGTTGGTGGCACGGACGAACTTCACGTCGCTCGTGGTCACATCCTGATAGGCAATGGCTGGCGCACCGTCCACCACGGCCACGCTGATCTCACGTCCGACGATCCCGGGCGCGTCCACCAGCGCGTGGTTGGTCCAACTGGAGCCGTTGGCATTCGCGGCGCGCACGTAGTAGAGGTCGCCGTTCGTCACGTGTTGGTAGGCCACGGCTGGCGAACCATCCATTTCGTATAGGCGGGCATAAGCGCCGATGTCCTGGCCGTTCACATCGTGTACGATCACATCGGCTGCCCAGGCATCGCCATTGACATCGTTGGCACGGCGGAAGGAGATGCGGTCATCATCCGCGCGGTAGTAGGCCATGCAGGGCACACCACCCACAACGGCCAAGGAGGGATGGATCCCGTTGTTCACGCCGGTCGCGATGGTGGATCCCGTGTTCCACGAAGCACCGTTCACATCGGCTGCTCGGATGTAGCGTGTGTTGCCACCACGTCCGAAACCGATCGCCGGGTTTCCGTTCACGACCCGCAACTCGGTGCGGTTGATCTGGCCCAACAACAGTTCAGGGTTCACCGGCGCAGCCCAGGCCGCACCATCGGCATCGAGTGCGCGGCAGTACGCAAGGCGGTTGGTGGAAGCGTTGTAGTATGCGATGGCCGGTTGGCCGTTCACGACGGCGAGGCTGGCAGCTTTGCCCACGTCGCTGCCTTCTTCCACCACCACGGGTGCAGCCCACGCATCGCCATTCGCATCCAAGGCGCGCACGTACATCAGATCGTTGCCGGGGAAGCTTTGGTAGGCGATGGCCGGTCTTCCATTCACCACCGCAAGGGTGAGGTGGCTGCCATCGAGAGCCGGTGCGTTCACCATCACGGGAACGCCCCATGTGTTACCTGCGGCATCAGCAGCACGCACGAAGCGGATCATCCGGTGGGTCTCATCCAAGGTGGCGATGGCCGGGTGTCCATTCACGATGACCATGCTGTTCCACAAACCGATGGATCCTCCGGTGCCACGGTGGTCGGGGATCTCGAGCGCACTGGACCAGGTCTGCGCGGAAACGAATGGCACGAGGAAGAGCGCGAAGAGTGTGGTGGTGGTCTTCATCAGTCTGTTCCTGGTAGACAGTGGAAGTCGGCGGAGTGCTGCATCCGAGAGCAAAGGAAGACCACAACGGCCAATGCCAAGGACGTTGGTCCGTCCTTGACACCTCCCTCTGTTCGGCTCAGCGGACGCGCTGCCGCAAGACGAGCACCGGAAGTTTGGTATGCAAGGCCATGTTCTTGGACTTGCTGCTGTGGAAGAGCTTTTGCCAGAAGCCGCGCTGGCGGTGTACCATGGCCACGAGTTGGGCCTTGTCCTTGCTGGCGAGTTCGTTCAAGGTGTTCACCACGGCTTCCCCCTGCACGGTGAGGAACGAATGCGGGATGCGGCCCAGTGCTGCGGTCATCGCCTTGCGGTCCATGGGTTTCTCGAAGGTGGCGATGTTGTCACGCACATGCGTCACCACCACGTGGCTGGTGGTGCGTAAGGCGAGCCGCTCCAGTGGTTCCAGTGTACCTGGGCCGATGTCGTTGCCGTCATGAGCGAGCAGGATGCGGCCGATCGGCTTGGCGGTCCAGAACGATGGAACGGTGATCACCGGTGCGGTGGTGCCAAGGATGACCGCCTTGGTGTTGCTGCCCACGAAGCCGTAATTGCCCTCACCTTGTGTGCCCATCACGATCAGGCCCGCACGTTTCTTCGCGATCAAGTTGTTCAACGCCTCGGGAAGGTGTTCTGGGGTGGACACCTTTGAAACGCTGATCCCGGGCGCATACTTCCGGCACTTCCGTTCAACGGCTCGCAGCCCCTTCTCGCTGGCGTGCCGCATACCAACAGAAAGGTCTGGTAGTAGTGCGTTGTTGAACGCCTGTTGCAGGTAGTTGTTCACCAAAGTGTAGCGTACGTCGCGTATCCCGTACAGGTCTATGGCGAACTGGATAGCTTTGAACGCCGCTGCGCTGAAGTCGGTGGGGAGGAGGATGTGGAGCACGGTGGTTTGGGTATACCGCATCAAGGTAGGCCACCAACGCGGCGGTCAGGCTGATGATCGTCAGTTCTCCTGCGAAAGCTCCGGTAGGGTTTGGGCATGCAACGGGATCTGTAGCGTGACGGCGGCGAGGAGAAGAGTGCGCATGCAGCGATCCTGTTGTTCGAAAGCCGACTGCCGGGTGTATAGCAAAGCGGGAGAGGCCGACACCGGCG
>JAEYWT010000384.1 GCA_023428865.1 Bacteroidota bacterium
GGCCACCTACATTCAACGCCACACGACCTAGGTTTTCCAATTGGATGAATGCCCATTCACGAACGCCTGTAGAAGCAGTGGGCATCCATTCTGCTGTCGAGGAACTGGGTGGAAGTGGCCGTCGACCAGGTACACCGCATCATTTTATGTGGTCTATTTGCTGAATGGGCAACGCTCCGGAAGATGTTCGCATGCGGAAGTACTTCCCGTGGCTAGTATCCGCTGGGGCATTGTTCACGGCGTTAGTGTACCACGGCACCTTGTCCTTTCCTTTCGTGGATTGGGATGACCCTGGGTATATCCGTGAGAACCCGGGCGCGGGTGTGTTGTCGCTGACCCGGATCATCATTGAATCCGGTAGGTACGTCATGGGGAACTGGCACCCGGTCACCATGCTTTCCTATGCCGCGGACCTCTCCTTGTTCGGCATGGATCCGGGTGGGATGCACCTGACCAATCTCCTGCTGCACACGTTCAATGCGGTATTGGTAGCCTTGTTCCTTCGGAGTGTTTCGGGCGATCCGTTGGTCGCAGTGGTGGGCATGGTCTTGTGGGCGGTTCATCCATTGCGGGTAGAGAGCGTTGCGTGGATAAGCGGCAGGAAAGACCTGTTGATGACGCTTTTTGGAATGCTGATGCTCCTGGCCTGGCTGCGATGGAGCAGGAACGGTGTTCGATGGGCCTATGCGAGCAGCCTGGTGGCGTTCACTCTAGCGTGCCTTTCCAAGGGAATGGCTGTTGCCTTTGTGCCCAGTATCTGGCTTATCGACCTGCACCTCGGTCATGTCGTATGGCATCGTCGTTATCTGTTGCTACAACTGCCCTTCATCCTCATCGCTATTGCAGTGGGTGTAGTGACCCTTGATGCCCAGACCGTGGTAATGGAAACCGCTACCCAGCACATTGGGGCTATGGATCGGTTCCACGCTGGGCCAGCCAATTTGTTGGTATATGCCATTCAACAAGTCCTACCCATCGGGTTGAATGCGCGCTATGCTTACCCCTTGGTGAACGGGGAACTCCCTTCTTGGTATGGATGGGCCTGTTACTTCACCTTGAGCCTGATCGGTATTCTGGTTTGGCGCGGTCCGCTCCGTTCACCTGTGGTCCTTGGCATCTGGTTCTTCATACTGAACACGGCATTGGTCCTGCAATGGCTACCCGTGGGCGAAGCCATTCGAGCAGACCGGTACACCTACCTGGCTGGTGTAGGTGCCTCGTTGGTCATTGCCTTGGCCGTGGTGAGCCTTGGTCGTACGCTGTTCCCTCGTTCGTTGGTGAGGTCCGTATCCGTATTCGTAGGCGTTCTCTTGGTGTGGTTCGTACCGCTCACACGCTCACGGATCCAGGTATGGTCTTCGCCACAAGCTGTTTGGAGCGATATGATCGCTGCCCATCCACGTGATCCGAAGCATTATGTGGACCGAGCGATCACCTACCGCAGACAGGGGAATGATGTGGCTGCCATGGCGGACCTGGATCGTGCCGTAGCGCGTGCCGGTGCGCAGCATCGGCCATATCATGAACGAGGGATGTACAATATGACCAATGAGCGATATCCGGAGGCCATGGCCGATCTGCTGGAGGTGTTCAAGAGAAAGCCGGAAGAGCCGGGCTTGATCGCTAATATGATCTTCGTGCAGCTTGCGATGGGGATGTGTGATGATGTTGAGCGGAACAGCACACTGGCCCTTTCCGCAGATACCCTTGCCCTTGATCTATGGAGTTTGCGCGCCGCTTGCCGGATAGAGCGTGGTGAACATGGCCAAGCCATGAGCGACCTGCTCAAAGCCTTGGAATTGGATCGATGGAAAAAAGAGACATGGATGCTGATGGCCCGTGCTTTCCACGGAAGTGGTGATTCCGCGATGGCGTGCAGGATCCACGCATCGGGCCTGATGGGTGATCAGTTCAAGCACCCATACATGGAGCGCATGCGTGCAGAGGTTGCCGACGCCTGTTCGATAACCCGCTGATCATGACCGGGGTCGACGAATAGCACTGCGTTCTGGTCCGTTGGCCTACAGTTAGGTTCGGGCCAGGACGATCATGGCTTGAGGCTACTCCTTCACAAAGGATGAGATGCCGACGAGGGTGCCTGAAGCTTCCTCAATGGAAACCGTGTAAAGACCTGCATCGAGTCCGTCAACAGGTACGCGTATGCTGAAATGGCCATCACGTTGCCACTGGTTCAGAAGTAACCTGCCTGTAGAGTCTCTGATCCGAATGATCACGTCGTGGTGTTCTGCCGAGAGGGTCAGGTTGATGGCGCTATTCGTGGGGTTGGGCACCACAAGAAGCCCATTATTCGGCCTGCTGAACGTCACTTGGATAGTGTTGGAGATGGATACGGTACCATCGCTGTCCACCATAGTGATGCGGTAGTAATTGCTACCGAGCTGGGGCGTAGGGTCAACGATGGTGTATTCGAGCGTTGAGTGGCTCGTGCCAGCGGCGGCAATGGTGTTCACCGGTGCGAAGCGGAAGGCATCGGAAGAGCGCTCCACCAAGAAATGATCGGAACCTGTTTCGGAAAGGGTTGTCCAGGTGAGCTCGATGCCCTCATGGCGTTGAACACCCTTTAGGTTGACGAGTTCAACGGGGAGCAGGGAACAATCCAAGGAAGCACCACCGGATAGCTGCCAGGTGAGGTTGAAGGCTTGGCCGTTGGAGGAGAAATTATCTACGTAGAGGATGTAGATCTGGCCTGCGATCACCGGAAGTGTGCTCACCCAGCGATCGCCACCAGCGCCTTCACTGGCGTCGGTAGCGCCATTACCCAAGCCCGTGTCACCAACAGGGGCGGCATAAGAGCACCGCACCGGAGGGCCTGGCGGTGGGCATGTTACGGAGGACATGGGGCCCCAGACCGCGAAGTCGTAGTCGGTAGCTACCACAGGCGAAATGGTGAACCCGACGGTGCCGTTCGAGCTAGGTGAGAAATAGTACCATGTTCCCTGGCGTTCACCGGACGCAAGACAGCCTTGGTTGGCGGTGTTCAGGTCAACCACGTTTCCCGTGTTGCTGCTGTTGTTGTTGAAGGCTTGGCCGTTGCAGATGGTGGCACCACCGTTGCAGTCCTGCGGTGCGGCTGGTGGAGGGATGCAGTTGACCAATTGGCCGAAGGAAGGTCCACCCGGAGGCCCGGCACCAGAATTGAAATACGTGCCCCCGCCGAGCAGCCCGAGTGAAAAGCTGTTCTCACCTTGGAATGGTCCGGAAGCATCGTAGCTGAGTTCGATGAAGTCGCCGATCATCATGCCCAGCAGGATCTGGTTGGTATTGCCCCCCACGGTGTAGTAGGTCCAAGGCCCACCGT
>JAEYWT010000021.1 GCA_023428865.1 Bacteroidota bacterium
TGTACGAGTTCATGCAACGCACTGCGCGTGAACTTGGGGAGAAGAGCTGGCGCATGGTGAAGAGCGATGTGTTCACCTTCCTAGGAAGCCACAGAGGTGTTTACGATGTGGTCTTCGCCGATCCACCATTCCACTTGGAAGCGGTGGACCGCATTCCTTCGCTGGTGCGTTCTGGGGGCTTACTAGGCGCCGATGGAATTCTGATCGTGGAGCATCACGAGAAAACGGATGTGAGCCAGCTGCCCGGTTACCAACGAACGCGGAAGTACGGAGCTATCCATTTCAGCTTCTTCGGGGCGTAAACAAGTTGTAGGAGGTCGGGTCCGTTATTCAAGGACCCGTATCTTGTTCCATTGACCCGCTGCTGGCAAATAAAAGAGTACCACTTTGAGACAAGAGATAGCGACATTGAAGCCGCAGGGGGCTGCCCAACATGCGAACACCAGCGGATGTTTGGTGAGCCGTAAGACCCTTAAAGCCTAGCCACCATTGGCGTCAATGGCTTTTCTTCTTTCCTTGGTCATCCTACTTGACCTTGGTGAACCTCTTACGGGAATTGAGGGCGTGGTGATAAAGGGCGCAATCAAAGACTACAATTCCGGTCAACGTATAACCAACTATTCAGTGATAGCCATCAATGCTGACGACGCCTCAAATGTCGTTACCGGGGTGATCGACGAAAATGGACTATATACCCTGAGGCTATGTGATCCGGGAGTATTTCTACTCAAAATATCGGCAGACCAGTACTTCCTAAAGACCTCAGTATTAAATCTAACTGGAATGGACCATGAAGAGTGGCATTCAGGATGCGCAATTCGGGTAGACGCTTCCTTATTCCCCAAAATTGATATTGATCCAATCGAACCGTTCATTGCCCCGGCTGCTTTTCTTGATTTCGATTACAGTATTCGAGAATTCGTTTGGGATTACGAATACATTGAACTACAACGGGAATGTCAGCTAAAAGCAATGAAACTACATTCAACTCGATAGAAGGAAATTGAGAGGAAGTAATACCCCACAGAACCACTTCCAACACTTCCTGCGCCACGAAGCCCCGCTCCTACGATCTTCTAGCCCCGCTGAGGTCCTACGCAACCCTCCGCCACAGCCACTGTGCTATCTTTCGCCAATCTTGACGCCTTGTTCCATGAGCAGACCAATCGCCGTTTTCCCAGGCACCTTCGACCCCATCACCATGGGCCATGTGAGCATCGTGGAGCGCGCCTTGCCGTTGTTCGACCGCATCATCATCGGCATGGGCGTGAACAACACGAAGAAGACCATGTTCGAGCAAGAACAACGTCTGGCGTGGATCCGCGATGCGTTCAAGAACAGTGCGCAGGTGGAACCGATCGCCTTCGAAGGGCTTACCGTGGACCTCTGCAAACGTGTGGGCGCTGGCTTCATCGTGCGTGGCCTGCGCAACAGCACCGACCACGGGTACGAACGCAGCATCGCCTTGATGAACCGCCAGCTTGCCGGTGTGGAAACGATCTTCCTACCCTCTGCACCAGAGCATGCGCACATCAGCAGCACCATCGTACGCGAACTGATCGCCAATAAGGCCGATGTTTCCGCGTTGGTACCGATGGACCTTGCCGGTCACCTACGATGAGGCTACTGCTTTCCGGGTTCTTGTTCTTCTTCACCCTGTTGCTGCAGGCGGGCAACTTCTCCATCCATGTGACCGCTCGTGGTTTTGGCGAGGACATCGTTTCGCTGTATCGCTACGCGGACCTGTTCACCCACCGCACGATCCTGGTGCAACGTGGCCTACTCGACAACACGGGGAGAACCACCTTGGAGGGAGACGTGGATGGTACCACCAAAGTGCAATTGCGCATTGGTGAACGTACGGCTGATCTTTATGTACGGCCCGGCAGTGTGTTGCATGTATCCCCCGTGGATCTTGGTACAGCGCGCAGTTTGAACGGTACCACCCGCATGGGACTCGACTTCACGGGGATCGACCCACTCGATGTGAATGCGTTGACCGCCGACCTGAATGAACGGATCGATGCGTTCATTTCCGAAGACCTTGCTACCGACCAGGTTGCGGGCATGCAGGCGCTGGATATCCAACGCAAGGCGGGCAGCGCCAAGCCGGACAGTAGCGCGCGACCAGCCACGCTCTTCGTAACACCGCAACTATCTAAAGCACGCATCGACAGCTTCTCTGTGAAGCTGCGGAAATTCTACGCCGAAGTGAAGGACCCATGGTTCGCCCATTACCTGGACTACAGCATTGCTGGCCTGCATTTCGGACCCCGCATGAACGAGCGTGAACTGTTCGACGCTTTTGTGAAAGGCCGACCTGTTCTCTACGACGACCCAGAGTATATCCGTGCCCTACGCACGCTCTTCAGCGAAGGACTGGAACAGCTCCATCGATATAAGAGAGACACGTTGCACCTCGCCATACACGCGCACGACCCGAACACGTTGCGTACACTATTCCAACGGAACGACTTCCTACGCACCGATGACCGCCTTGCCGAACTGGTGATGATCGACCAACTGTATCTGAACCACAGCAGTCGCCTGATCGATGGTAAGGATGCCACGGCGATCATCAGTGCCGTGGCGGAGAACAGCACCTACCCGGAACACCGCAACATCGCAACGAACATGGTGTGGGATCTAACTGCGATGCATGTTGGATCCACGCTACCGGCCATGCGCTTAGAGGATGAACGCGGACAACTCGTGGACCAGCAGGAGATGCTGAAAGGCGCAACCTGCGTGGCCTTCACCGCGGGGTGGTGTACGTACTGCACCGCCGAGATAAGCACCTTGATCAAACTCGCAGAAGACAGCAAAGGTGTGGTGAAGGTGATCATCATCAACCTGGATCGCACCACCGATGCATTCAAGGCATCGAAGAAACTCGCACCCACCTCCACCCAGGTGACCTGGCTGCATGCTGTTGCTGAACAACAGGTGCGTGAAGACCTTCGTATCCGTAGCCTGCCCGCGTTCTACCTGCTCAACGATGAAGTCCTGGCCCGGTCACCAGCACCACGACCGAGCGAAGGTTTAGCAGCCATATTCCATAAGGCCAAGTCAGAAGCGGACCGGGGACAACGCTTGAAGGTGTGGGACGATTGACTTCCTTGCTGGAAATCAAACGGTGTGGATAACCGATCAGTTCGCTGAAAGTCCTTGCCACGCGGAAAGAACAGGGAGCAACGAGGGGTACGTATCGGCTTCCATCATACGCAGACCATCGCTATCGAGCCAACGCACTTCTTCAATATCCTCTTCGGATTGGGCAGTGAGGTTCTCTGCGGATGACGCGCGCATAAGGAACCAATCGGTGCGCTTGAGGTGTTGTTCACCTTTACGCTCGTAGGTGTGCCAGGTACACGTAACGAACTTGACCAGCTCCACGTGACGTAGACCACATTCTTCCTGCACCTCACGCACAGCGCCAAGATCCACCGCTTCACCTTTCTCCACCTTGCCTTTGGGAAGATCCCATTTGCCCAGCCTTTTGATGGCGAGAAGCCGACCGCGCTCATCGCTCACCAGACCGCCAGCAGCCAACACGAACCTGTGATCATCCTGGAACGCCTCCCATGCATCGAATTGGTGGCCGACCACATCGACCCCACCTTCCACTTCTCCACCGTTGACCGCCGCCACCAAAGCGCGGAGCTCCTTCTTCGATGAAACATGGACCACGCGTCGGCTCTGCCCTTCAGCAGGTCGTGGACCTTCCGCCACGAATCGGACAGACCTTCCACCGATGTAAACGTCGTACTTTCGCAGCATGTCTTCCCAGCTCGATCCAGCGCTAAAAGTTGCTGAGTTCCTCCTCCAGATCAAGGCCGTCAAACTTAGTCCGCAGAAACCATTCACATGGGCCAGCGGGTGGAAGAGCCCCATCTATTGCGACAACCGCAAGACGCTCTCCTACCCTACCGTTCGCACCTTCATCCGCCAGCAGTTCGTACACATCGTGAACAGCGAATTCGGCCGTCCGGATATGATCGCGGGTGTGGCTACGGGTGGCATCGCACACGGCGCGTTGGTAGCGCACGACCTCGGCCTGCCCTTCATCTACGTGCGCAGTGGCAGCAAAGAACACGGCCTGAAGAACCAAGTTGAAGGTGACATCACCGTGGGCCGCAATGTGGTGGTGGTGGAAGATCTTGTGAGTACTGGAGGCAGCAGCCTCAATGCCGTACAAGCCTTGCGCGATGCGGGCGTCGAGGTAAAGGGTATGGTCTCCATCTTCACCTATGGCTTCGATCAGGCGCGCGACGCCTTCGCAGATGCCAAGGTGAAACTGCACTCGCTCACCAACTACAGCGTACTACTGGACCAAGCACTGCGCAGCGATTACATCACCGAGAAGGATGTGGTGTCGCTGAATGAATGGAGGAAGGATCCGGCGGGCTGGGGGCCTCACCCACAGCCCCTCTCCCAAGGAGAAGTGAGTAGCTCCCAGTGAAGGCGTAAAGTACGTTAGTCAGGTAACAAGACCGCTTCCCGCTTCGTTCCTCGCGGTTCGCGGTGACCGACTTCGAAAGTAATGGGATCAACACAGGTATCGGGACCGCCTTCGACAAGAACAAGCACATGACGACCATCGAGAGCAAGCACGTAGAGATCGCGAAGAGCGCACAGGAGCTGTACTCCTTCCTGCAGGACATGAATAACTTCCAACAGTTGCTACCGCAGGACCGTATCAGCGAGTGGAAGAGCGACGGGCGAAGCTGCTCCTTCAAGGTGCAGGGTGCGGCTACGATCGGCCTCCAACTCGACGGCGGTACAGAGCCCTCGCACGTGCGCATGAAAGCCACGGACCGCAGCCCCTTCCCGTTCACGTTGGATGTCCACCTCAACGACAAGGGTGGAAG
>JAEYWT010000115.1 GCA_023428865.1 Bacteroidota bacterium
AGCCCGGAGTGACAAAGGCCATGTACTTGTCACTCCGGGCTCGCCCCGGAGTCGCACCATTCCGTCGCCTATAGCCATAACTTCACCATATGCCGCGCCATCATCAGTATTGGGTCTACCTGGTCACCAACAAGGGCCGCACCACGGTATACATCGGCATGACGAACAACCTACAACGACGGATCTTCGAGCACCGAACTGGCAAGGATCCCGACTCCTTCGCCTGGCGCTACCAATGCTGGACACTCGTCCATTTCGAGGCCTTCAAGTATGTGGACCAAGCCATCGCACGAGAGAAACAACTGAAGAACTGGAAACGGGAGTGGAAAGACCGCTTGATCGAACAAGAGAACCCAGCCTGGTCAGACCTGAGCATCGGGTGGGACTACCGTGGTTGGTTCGACCCCAAGAACCCACCACAAGGCTTTTACACGCAGAACGCCGTGGAGGACTGGGGTGGCCCTGAGGGGCAGCGGTAGCATTGCAAGACTCCGATCCAGGCTTGCCAGCCAGCAGACAGGCGCGGTGTGACAAAGGCGTAGCCCTGCGCCCCCACGATCAATGTCCGTGTCCTGAAGCCAACCCCGATCCGGTATCTTTGTATTCTGCATGCACCACAGCTTCCAACGTGCTCTTCTCTTCGCCGCTGCGTTCTTCATCATTCCGCGTGGTCAGGGCCTTTCCCCAGCTCCGTTCGCGGTGAAGATGTTCGGCCTTAGCCTCAACACGGGGCTGAACAATCAACTCTTCACGCTCTTCACCATCAAAGTGTTCGAGGGCAAGGTGATCCAGGCGAGCCCCATGACACGCGAGCAATTCGTGCTGCAGGCGCAAGGTTCGGTGCCCAGTGAGGCCAACCCGACCGGGGAGAACCTGTTCCAGAAGTACGGCGTAACCGCCTGTTTGGAATATCGCGAAGACTCCAGCTTGATCCGCCTACAGGATTGCTGGGTGTTCGACGAGCTCTGGAAACTGCGCTTCTGGGAATATCCCTTCCGCCTTCAACAAGGACAACACCCAGGCAAAGGCTGGGCGGAGAAGCGCGAGGCCCCCTCCCCTCGCCAACTGCTGCTGTTGACCGAATACGGCATGATGCACGTGAACGATGTGGCACGGGGCGAGAACGTGTTCCACCTGCTGCGTGATGTGGCGGATAGCTCGTGGGTGGATAACTACAGGAAGGGGTATTGAGTGAGTGTGAGGTTCGTGGGTGCGAGCTTGTAAGGGTGGTGCGGGATACATTGTTCCAAGATGAACACATCGGTGGTTGATCTACTTGCTGCGCTGCGCTCCGGTGATCGGGTAGCGTTGGCGCGGGCGATCACCTTGATAGAAAGCACACGCCCTACGGACCGAGAGCTGGCTACAGATCTGCTGGATGGAGCCATGGCCGCTAGTGGCAAGGCGCTTAGGCTGGGTATCACGGGCATACCGGGCGTTGGAAAAAGCACCTTGATCGATGCGTTGGGGTCGCATGTGATCGCAGCGGGCCATCGGGTGGCGGTACTGGCCACGGACCCCAGCAGTAAGCGCTCCGGTGGAAGTATTTTGGGCGATAAGACGCGCATGGAGCGTTTGTCGCGATCGGATATGGCCTTCATTCGCCCTACGCCCAGCAGCGGCATGCTGGGTGGCGTGGCACGGCGGACGCGCGAAACGATCCTTTTGTGCGAAGCCGCCGGTTACGATGTGGTGCTGGTGGAGACCGTTGGCGTAGGCCAAAGCGAGTTGGATGTGGATGGCATGACCGACCTGAACGTCTTGCTGACCATCGCTGGGGCCGGTGACGATCTGCAGGGGATCAAACGCGGCATCATGGAAAGCGCGGACGTGATCGTGATCACGAAGGCGAATAGCGTCGAGGCCAAAGCCCTCGCGCATGCCCGGCACGGATTCGCCAATGCCATCCCCTTCCTGCCGGCGCGCGATAGTGGCCGCCGGCCAACGGTTCTGGTGACCGATGCTCTGGAAGGCCTTGGGATACCCCCTTTGTGGGAGCACCTGTGGCAACTGTACACGAACGATAGCGAACGTGGCTATCTACAGCACCGCCGCACAGAGCAGGAGGTCCGCTGGATGGAACAGTCCATCGACGAAGGTCTACGCTCGCTGTTGATGTCCAGGACGGGTATGAGCGAATTGATCGCGGCCCAGAAGGAAGCCGTTCGTACGGGGTCCACCCACGCCTTGAAAGCCGCCTCGGAGGTGCTGATGCGTTTTAGAACAGGCGCCTGACGTCTTCCTTGATCACCACCAAACACTCCTGCGAAGGGGTGTGCGACAGCTTGGATACATTGTCGAAGATGCGGCGGCTGAGTTCGGTACCCGAGGGGGTATCGCCCGTTTGTTCGTAGCTGAGGTTGACCAAGCGGATGGTCTCTTCCTTGGCCTGTTTCACCTTGCCCCACGCTTTGTCGCTCACGTAGATCTGCTGCGTCACGTTGTGCTCGAACTCCTCGCGGATGGTGGCCACCAGCTCGGCATGGAACATACGAGAGCTCATGCTCGCCTTGTGGACACGCAGCACCAAGGCACCCGGCGAGATCCGTTCGGCGAAGAGCGTTAGGCGCTCGTAGGCCTGCAGCCGCAGGGGTAGCACGTGCTTGTGATCATCCTTGCGCAGCTCGTTGATACGCTCGGCGGTGCGCTCGGCGGCGCGGCCGTTGATGAATTGTTTGAGGATGTAGAAGGCGGTGAGAAAGACCACCACCGATGGCATCAACGCCACCAGGATGAGCACCAACGGATCGTTCATGGTTGAAAAAGCGGTGGACGAATATCGGAACTACGCGCCGCTTGGAGGGGAACGCCGAAAACAGAGGGCTTAGTTTTGCGCACCGAACAAAGAGCGCCCCCGAACCGGCCGGGCCTCTCTCCAAGACCAACCCATGCACGTTTCACCGACCGTTGCCGCCATCGCCGAACCGGCTACCCTGCTCATGGCCCGCCGGAGCCGCGAACTGCGCGCGCAAGGCCGCGATATCATCGACCTGAGCCTGGGCGAACCCGACCACGACCCACCCGCCTTCGCCCTGGAAGCCGCCCAAGAAGCCCTGCGCGGCCCTTGGCACAAGTACCCGCCGGTGAACGGCTACTTGGACCTGCGCCAGAGCATCGCCACAAAGTTCGAACGCGACAACGGCCTGCACTACAGCGCGGACCAGATCGTGGTGAGCACCGGGGCCAAACAGGCCCTGATCAACGTGGTGATGAGCCTGGTGGGACCCGGCGACGAAGTGGTGATCCCCGCCCCTTACTGGGTGAGCTATTCCGAACAGGTGCGCCTCTGCGGCGGCAAACCGGTGGTCGTTCACTCCACCTTGGAAGAGAACTGGAAACCACCCATCGCGCGGATCGCTGCGGCCGTTACCGAACGTACACGCCTGATCATGTTCAGCTCGCCCTGCAACCCCAGCGGCAGCGTGCTGAGCCAGCAGGAACTGGAAGAATTAGCCGAAGTGGTGCGGCGTTACCCCGAACTGTACGTGATCGCAGACGAGATCTATGAGCACATCGTGTTCGACGGCCGTCACCTCAGCTTCGCCGCTCTGCCCGGCATGGCCGAACGCACCATCACCGTGAACGGCTTGAGCAAGGCTTTCGCACTGACCGGTTGGCGCTTGGGCTACATCGGCGCTCCCTTGTGGATCGCCCAAGCGGCCACCAAGGTGCAAGGGCAGTTCACCTCGGGCACCAACAGCATCGCCCAGCGCGTTGCGAAAGCCTGTGTGGAAGCGGATCCTGCGCAGTTAGCCGGTATGCGCGGTGATTTCATGCGACGGCGCGATCTGGTGCTGGCCGAGCTGAAGAAGATTCCCGGATGGCGATGTAACGTGCCACAAGGCGCGTTCTACCTGCTGCCCGATGTGAGCGCGAGCATCGATGGCCGCACGATAAAAGGGTCGGTGGACCTTAGCCTTTACCTGCTGGACAAAGTGGGCGTGAGCCTAGTGGAAGGTGCATCGTTCGGCGCGGAGGGTACCCTGCGCATCAGCTACGCCACCAGTGACGACAAACTGACCGAGGCCATGCGGCGTGTGGCACGTGGCATCGCCGAACTGAAGGACGCATGACCAACGGCGTGGATCGCTTCCTGGAACAGGCACGCACCACTACGGTGCTGGTGGTGGGCGATGTGATGCTCGATGCCTACCTCTGGGGAAGGGTGGACAGGATCAGTCCGGAAGCTCCGGTTCCCGTGGTGCATGTGCAACAGCGCAGCGCCCGCTTGGGTGGCGCCGCCAACGTAGCCTTGAACCTGCGCGCCTTGGGTGCCACGGCAGTGGTGGTCAGCACCATCGGCACCGATAACGCCGGCAAAGACCTGGAACGCTGCTTCCTGGATGCGGGCCTGGACAGCGTAGGACTGGTGCGTTCAGCACAACGCCCCACAACGGTGAAGACCCGCGTGATCAGCGGCCACCAGCATGTGGTGCGGGTGGATGAAGAGTCTACCGAAGACCTTTCTTCCGATGAAGAAGCTGCGTTGTTGGAACGCCTGGATCAGCTCGTGCGCGAGCGCCGACCAGCAGCCATCGTGATCGAAGACTATAACAAGGGTGTACTCACTTCACGCACCATCGAACAAGTGATCGCCATGGCCACTGCGGCGAGTATTCCCGTGGCCGTGGATCCGAAGTTGAAGAACTTCCTGCGGTACCGCGGTGTTACCCTGTTCAAACCGAACGTGAAGGAATTGCGGGAAGGATTGAAGGTGGATGTACGTGGCGCAGATATCACCACAGTGCGTAAGGCCGTGCAGCAGCTGGAGAACGAACTCCGCAACCAGGCCACCATGGTCACCTTGAGCGAGCATGGCGTGTTTGCGCACGACACTCGAGGCGAACACCACCTTGCCGCACATCAACGCAAGATCGTGGATGTGAGTGGCGCTGGTGACACGGTGATCGCTGTGGCCACCTTGGCGCTGGCACAGGGTCTGCCATTGGAGCGCATCGCTGCCTTGGCCAACTTGGCCGGAGGCTTGGTGTGCGAAGAAGTGGGTGTGGTACCGATCGATGTGGAGCGCTTCCGGCGCGAAGCGACACAAGCCGCCTTGTTGCCATGAGCGTCAAACCCAACGAAAACGACGGCTCCAAACGCGAGCAGGTGGAGCGCATGTTCGATGCGATCAGCCCGAAGTATGACCTGCTGAACCGTGTTTTCTCACTCGGTATTGACCAAGGCTGGCGCCGCAAGGTGATCCGCATGGTCGGTTCAGAGCCGGTGAAGGACCTCTTGGATGTGGCCACAGGCACGGCCGACCTGGCGATCCTGGCTTCTTCCGTGGCCGAGCGCGTTACTGGCGTTGACATCTCCGACGGCATGCTGGCACAGGGCCGGGTGAAGGTGGAACGCAAAGGCTTGCAGACCCGCATCACCCTCCAACAAGCCGATTCCACGGCATTGCCTTTCGCCGATGGCAGCTTCGATGCGGTCACCGTGGCCTTCGGGGTGCGCAACTACGAGGATCTGGAGCGTGGCTTGCGCGAAATGCTGCGTGTATTGCGGCCGGGCGGTCGCTTGTTCATCCTGGAGTTCTCCAAACCTCAGCGCCCACCCATGCGCCAGCTCTTCCGCTTCTACTTCCACCGCGTGATGCCCTTCGTAGGCCGCACGGTGAGCAAGGACAGCGCAGCTTACACTTACCTACCGAAAAGCGTGGATGCATTCCCCGAGGGCCAGCGTTTCCTGGGTCTGTTGGCGAAAGCAGGTGGCCGCGAGGCGCAGGCACGTCCGGTGACCGGAGGCATCGCCACCATCTACAGCACACGGAAGTAGTGCCCCATACACTGATCGAGCCCTACTTTCGTTTCCCATGCTGATGCGTTCATTCCTGCGTTCCTTCCTTGCTGCCGTGCTGCTCGTGGCCGCCATGGGCTCGGCCACAGCCCAACGCGGCATCAAGGTGGAGAACCTACCTAACTTCGACCTGCACCGTTTCCACTTCGGTTTCCACCTGAGCTACAACACCAGCGATTTCCAGATGGTGCTGGACAAACGCTCGCCGTTCCGCGATTCGTTGCTCGTGCTCAGCCATGCGAAACAGCCTGGTTTCGACCTGACCATGTTGGCCTCGCTGAATGTGAACCCATTCCTCAGTTTCCGCTTCTCTCCTACCCTTTCTTTCCAAGAACGGGTACTCACCTACTCCTTCCGCCAAGAGGATAACTCCACGAAATACTTCCAGAAGTCGGTAGAGAGCACCTACCTGCAATTCCCGCTGCTGCTGAAATACCGTAGCGCGCGCATCAACAACTTCGCGGTTTACCTGCTCGGTGGAGGCAAGTTCTGCATCGACATGGCCAGCCAGAAGGACGTGAACAACTCGCTGGATGATGAAGTGGTGGTGAAGCTGGACAAGTACGACTATGCCGCTGAAGTGGGCGGCGGTATGGACATGTTCCTCACGTACTTCAAATTCGGTGTGGAGTTGAAGGCGGCCTTCGGTATACCGAACCTTCTGGTGGATGATGGCACGCGTTTCAGCACGCCCATCCAGAGCTTGCGATCCAAGGTGTGGGTGCTCACCTTCACCTTCGAAGGTTGATGCATGGAGAAGGTGGTGGACATCGCGTTATCGCCGCGCGAAGCGGTGGATCCGGTGTTGGTGCGTGAAGCCGCCGCAGAAGCCGCTGCCATGCCGCTTCAACGGATCCGCACCTCGCACATCCTGAAACGCTCCATCGATGCACGCAGCAAAAAGCCGCTGATCCGGCTACGCGTTCAGGTCAGCGACGAGGAGATCGACGTGGCACCACCACCCTTGCGCCTACCCGATGTGCATGGCGCACGACCCGTGATCGTGGTGGGCTGTGGACCGGCCGGACTCTTCGCTGCCTTGCGGGCGATCGAGCATGGTTTGCGCCCGATCCTGCTGGAGCGCGGCAAGGATGTGCGTGCTCGTCGTCGCGATCTGGCAGCGATCAACCGCACACACCTCGTAGACCCGGACAGCAACTATTGCTTCGGCGAAGGCGGTGCAGGAACCTATAGCGACGGAAAGCTTTATACGCGCAGTCACAAACGCGGTGATATCGCTTCGGTGCTTCGCACGTTGGTGCATTTCGGTGCTTCGCCGGACATCCTTGTGGATGCGCATCCGCATATCGGCACCAACAAACTGCCGCACATCATCACCGCCATGCGCGATGCCATCATCGCTGCCGGTGGCGAGGTACACTTCGGTGCCCGGGTGAGCCGTTTCCTGATCGAAGCGAAACGTATGCGCGGTGTGCTTACCGCTGACGGACGCAGTTTCAGCGCCGATGCCGTGGTATTGGCCACAGGCCACTCCGCGCGTGACATCTTCACCGTGTTACTCGAACAAGGCGTGCGCATCGAACGCAAGGACTTCGCGCTAGGGGTGCGTATCGAACATCCGCAGGCGATCATTGATGCGGCGATGTACCACTGCGATGTGCGCGACCCCTATCTGCCACCAGCCAGCTACAGCTTGGTGCAACAGGTACACGGGCTCGGAGTGTATTCGTTCTGCATGTGCCCGGGCGGCATCATCGCGCCCTGTGCCACGGCACCCGGCGAGGTGGTGACCAATGGCTGGAGTCCGAGCAAGCGCAACAATCCGTTCGCGAACTCGGGCATCGTGGTGGGGCTCTCACCAACCGAACTCGCGCACCAGGACGATCCGTTGGCCAGTATGCACTACCAACAACGGGTGGAGCAGACCGCTTGGAAAGCCGGTGGTATGCGGCAAAGTGCGCCCGCACAACGCATGGATGACTTCATCAACAAGCGGGTATCGCGCGACCTGCCGGCATGCAGCTATCCGCCGGGCATCGTGCCGTACAGTATGGACGAGGTACTTCCTCCCGAAGTAAGTGGCAGGCTGCGCGAAGGGCTGAAGGAATTCGGCAAGAAGATCCGCAACTACCGCACCAACGAGGCCGTGGTGGTTGCCGTGGAGTCGCGCACGAGTTCGCCAGTGCGCATACCGCGCGACCCAGCAACCCTGGAGCATGTGGATGTGGCAGGCTTGTATCCTTGTGGTGAGGGTGCTGGCTATGCCGGCGGCATCGTTAGCGCGGCGATGGATGGCCTGCGTGTGGCCGACCACGTGGCACTGAGTTACTGCAGCCGCTGACGGAAGAACTCCATACACAAGGCGGAGGTGGCGGTGGCCACGTTCAGCGACTCGGCTTGGCCGCCACCTGGGATCGCGATCCGGGTCGTGTTCATGGCACGCACCCCATCGGATAAGCCATGTGACTCGCTGCCCATGACAAGGACCGCGCGCCGAGCCAATGTTGTCTGGAAGACCGATCCCCCTTCCATGGAAGCCGTGTATACCTGCACGCCGTTCTTGAGCTGCCTTTCGAGCATGGTAGGCAGATCGACCATATCGACTTGTACGCGGAACACCGCACCCATGCTGGCTTGCACCGTTTTGGGGTTGAAGACATCCACACTGCCCTGCGCACACCAGACCCGTTCGATGCCGAACCAATCGGCGATGCGCAGGATGGTGCCCAGGTTGCCCGGATCGTTGATCCCGTCGAGAGCGATGACGAGTTCATCCGCACCGGCATCGGCAACGACGGCCTCCGCAGGTTTACGAGCAATGGCGACCACCTCGTTGCCGCTTTCCAAGGTGCCTACCCGTTCCAGTTCATGAGCTGGTACGATCACCGCATCCTTCAGCCGAAGTTGCTCAGCCTGCTCTGCCGTGGCCAACACGGCCAGCACCGGCCAATGGCTAGCGAGCAGCTCCCCTACCACCTTGGGGCCTTGCACGAGGAACTCCCCATGTTGGTCCCTGAACTTCTTCTGTTGAAGGGAACGGGCGTGCTTCAGCAATTCCTTGGTGCTCAACGGCGGGTATATTTGGCGCTGCCCATGCGGTGAGCGCAACGCGGGGCGCAAATTAGGCAGCCTCCCGGTCCGCTTGCGGAACAGCATCCATCATATCCTGGTCTTCCTGGCTCTGGGCCTGGTGCTCGTGGGCTGCAACCCTACGAAACGTGTTCCGCAAGGCGACTACCTGATGAAGCATAACCGCGTCTTCAGCAGTACGCTCACCGTACCAGAGGAGGAACTCCTGGCGATCGTGAAGCAGAAACCCA
>JAEYWT010000227.1 GCA_023428865.1 Bacteroidota bacterium
ATTCCACTTGGCATTGTCTATGGCGCCAACGGTAAGCACCACGGGCATGCCGAGCTTCACCTTGCCCACTTCACTTTCGTCCACCTTGCCTTTGAAGATGAGGTCTTGCATATCGGCCACGCTGGCGATGGTGGTGCCCTCGTTGAAGTTGTTGCGTTCGATCACACTGGTGCCCACTTTCACGGGCACATCCAGCACCATGCCATCCACCGGGCTGCGAACGATGGTGTTGGTGGCACCGCCGCTGCTTTTGCTGATGCCGTCTCGTACGAGTTGGAGTGCATCCTGTGCGGCATCCAGTTCCAGTTTCGCATTGCGCAAGGCGATGTCGAAGGTCTGCATCTCGTTCGCACTGATCACGCCCTTCGCGGCCAATGGCTTGTTGCGATCGAAGTTCTGCTGGGCATTGCTCATGCCGATCTCCGCGCTGCGCACGCGGTTCTCGGCCTGGTTCAGGCTTAGCATGTCAGGCACGATCTGTATGGTGGCGAGCTTGTCACCCTTCTTCACCTGCTCGCCGGCTTCCACGAACAGCTCGCGGATGATGCCGCTCACCACGGGTTTCACGGCGATCTCCTGGCGTGGTTCGATGCTGCCGTTGGCCACCGTCTTCTTCACGATGGTGGTCTTCTTCGGCTTTTCGATGTTGAACTCTTCCTTCGGCGGCTGGCCTTTCTGGTAGAGGAAGTAGAGCGTCCACACGAACAGTGCAGCCAGGGCGGTGAGGAGGACGGGCTTGAGGATGCGTTTCATGGTGCTGTAGGTGCGTGTTACTCGGCGCGCAGGGCGTCCACGGGTTTTATGCTAAGGGCGCGGCGCGCGGGGATGAAGCCTGCTACCAGGCCGCTGAGGATGAGAACGGTGAGGGAGGTAACGGCAACGAAGAGGTCTACCGTTGGGTTCTTGAAGAAGCCACCTTCGAGACCCAGTGCGTTGATGCCTTCGAGCACACCCACCCCGGCGAGGAGGCCGAAGTAACCCGCGATGAAGGTGAGGGTGAGCGCTTCCATCATGATCTGCGCGGTGATGTTCGCAGGTCGTGCGCCCAAGCTGCGCCGGATGCCGATCTCCTTGGTGCGTTCCTTGATGATCACGAGCATGATGTTGCTGATGCCGATGACACCGGCGATCAAGGTGAGCGTGCCCACGAACCAGCTGATGCCGGCGATGGCGATGAAGAGCATGTTCATCTGATCATAGAACTCCTGCATGTTCCAACCACCGAACGCCAGCGGATCGGTGGGGTCTACTTTGTGGCGGCGTGCCAAGGTCTGTTTCACCTTGGTCTGTATGTCGGCCACGCGTACATCATCCTTGGCACTGATGCTGAACCAATGAACGAGGTTGAGGCTGTTGAATGCTTTCTGGAAGGTGGTGAAGGGGATGAAGATGGTGCTCGTCTGGCCATCATCGTGCATGGCAGAGGACTTCGGTTCGTGAACGCCGACCACTTGGAAGTAGACACCTTGTATGCGCAGGTACTTTCCAATGGGATCCTCCTTTTCGAAGAGCATGTCGCGCACCTTAGGACCGATCACGCACACCTTGCGTTCATCGGCGATGTCCTTTGTGTTCAGGAAACGACCGTTGGGGATGCGAGCGGCCTGGAAGTACAGGATCTCGGGCATGTCGCCATTCACATTGAAGCCGCCGCTCTTGTTGCCGTAAGAGACGTTGTTGGCGCCGCGCCATCCGCCCAACTGTAATCGTGGTGCCACCTTGTCCACACCCTCGATCCGTTTGATCACGTCGATATCGCTATTGTCGAAGTTGAAGTGCCGGCCACGTTTGAAACCGGCATAGGGTAGGGACGTGGTCTGGGTCCACATGTGGCAGCTGTTGGTGGCCCAGCCTTCGAAGCCGCCCAAAACGCCATTGCTCAGTCCACGGCCCATGCCCAGCATCACTACCAACATGAAGATGCCCCAGCCCACACCGAACATGGTCAGGAAACTGCGCAGTTTGTTGCGGCTCAGCGTCTGCCAGATCTCGCTCCAACGGTCCTTATCGAACATGGCTGTTGGGTTGAAAGGTGACAGGTGCAGCGACAAGCGCGAGGGCGTTCAATGCCACCTGCTCAGACCGCTGTGTTGTGCGCTGCATCATTCTTCGCGCAAGGCTTCAATGGGACGAATGGCCGCTGCCCTACGCGCTGGGATGAGGCCGGCCAGCGCCCCTGCGACCACCAAGGCGAAGGTGGCCCACAACGCTACGCGCAGATCCACGGTCGGGTTGCGGAACATCTCCGAACCGGGTACCAAGGTGCTGATGCCTTCCATCAAGGCCACACCGCATACCAAGCCCATGTACCCCGCGGTGCCGGTAACGAACAAGGCCTCCATCATGATCTGGCCCACCACACTGCCTGGTGTAGCACCTAAAGCCTTCCGGATACCGATCTCCTTGGTGCGTTCCTTCACCACGATGAGCATGATGTTGCTCACCCCCACGATACCGGCGATGATGGTGCCGATACCGATCACCCACAGGAAAGCGCTGATGCCACCGAAGATGCCGTTGAACATGTCGGCGTTCTCGACGTTGTTGTTCACCCACACGGCTCGTTCGTCAGTGGGATCGAAACGGTGCCTGCTGGCCAAGGCGGCTACGGCCCGGGCTTCCGCTTGTTTGGCGCCATCCAGTGAACCATCGGCAAAGCTGAAGGTGATCTTATCCACTTGGTTCTTCGCATTGAACACGCGCTGCGCGACACTAAGCGGGATGAACACCTGGCTGCTCTGGTTCTGCCCGCGCCCGCCGCTTTCCCATTTGTACAGGCCCACCACTTCGAAGGGTATGCCGTTCACATTGAGCCATTGGTGGATGGGGTCTTCATCCTTGAACAAGGCCTTACGTGCGTCTTCGGCGATCACGATCACCTTACGCGTCTGCTCTTGGTCCACCTCGTTGATGAAGCGCCCCTCGATGATCACTTGCCGATCGAGCTTCTGGTTGTCCGGCACGATGCCATTGATGGTGAAGTTGCCATAGTTCTTACCTCTGCTCAACTGGCTTTCACCACGCCACACGCGATACTCACCGGCCACATGCTGCACGCCTGGTACGGTGTTGCGCAGGAGTTCCACATCGCGGGTGTCCAGCTGTATGCTACGGTCTGCGGGCAGTCCCTGCCAGGGTTTGCTGGTCTGGCCACCCCAGAAGGTGATGGTGTTCTGCGCCGTGCCCCGGAATTGGCTGGAGAAGCCGTTCTTCAACCCGTTGCCAGAGCCGAGCAGGATCATCAGCATGAAGATCCCCCAGAACACACTGAAGCCGGTGAGCACCGTCCGCAATTTGTTCTTGCCGATGGTGTCGAAGATCTCCGCCCACTTTTCCCTATCGAACATGGGGCACGGGTTGGTCAGCGTAGCCGTGGCTCTCGATCAGTCCATCGCGCAGGCGAATGGTGCGCTGCGTCATGGCCGCGATG
>JAEYWT010000386.1 GCA_023428865.1 Bacteroidota bacterium
TGAGGGCAGCAGCACCTTGATCCGGTCGTGCAGATCGAAGAGCTCGCGCATCTCCACGGTGATCTGCCCCATGAGGGCCACTTCCTCATGCTCCCAATCGGCCATCAAGGTGTCGATCCGATCCAACAGTTGCGGCAGCTCTCGGTTGGTGATGTCCACCAGATTGGTCTTCTCAGGAGCATCCGCACGGCTTTCGAGCAAGGCCCAATGCTTGATCAGCATGTGGGCGTTCACCGTAAGGTTGCGCAAACGAACGAGCGCATCCACACTGGGTGAATACACGTTATTGATCTGGTCGTTGATCGCGCGGCTGCGCTCCAGTGTGCTGTTTGTGAGGATCACCACCAGCAAGGCGAAGAAAATGAACAGGCCAAAGCCCATCCCGATCCGTCGGCCTATGGTAAGGCGGAACCTCATGGGGTGATCAACGTTGCTCCTCCGGCGGCATTTCCTCGAACAACTGCCTGAACTTGTCCGAGCTCTCCTGATCCTGCAGACTGTAATAGATCCCTTCCAACCCGAGGAGCGTCTCCCGGCGTGATGGGTTCATATCATGTGCCTTCAGCATATAGGGGAGCGCCTCCTGGAAATAGACCCGACTGGCCTGTTGGATCTGCAGGATCGTGGGGATCTCATCCTCCGCATCGATCCGGCGGATCTTGTACACACCAGCGTTGTAGTACAACGTGGCCAAGTTGTAATTTGCCCCGTAGTTCTCAGGATCGATCTCCAGTACCCGCTTGAAGGCAGCCACCGCTTGGGCGAACAGCAAGGAGTCCGCGCGATCCACATTCAGGCGCTTGTTGTAGACCGTACCCAAAGCGTTGTTGAACTCGATCTCGCGGCTACGCAGATCAACTTGGGGATCCAGCTTCTGCGCAGCCTCCTTGTACTTCGGGAACATCAGTAGTGCACGTTCCTCGTTCATCTCATTCAAGGCCTTGGCGGCATCGTTGAAGTAGGAACGGGTGAGGAAATCGTAAGCCTGGTTGGCATTCTCCTTATAGGTGCCAGCCTCATCCAAGGTTATGCAGGTGTACAGGCTATTGATCGCCTCTGCACGTAGGGCATCGCCTTCGGCTGTCGAAGCAGCGCCCTTGTACGCATCCTTGTAAATGAACCCGCGCAACAGCCAAGCTTCTGCATTGGTCTGGTGCTGTGGTGCGTTCACCGCTTCGTCGATCAACTCGCGCGCTTCTGCCAGTGATCCTGCCTGGTACTTCCGCAACGCATCCACCAGAGCGTCGCCCTGCCCCATGGCCATGCCACTGCAAAGCAGCATCAGCAGAAGGAGGTGTGTAAGGCGTTTCATTCTTCTACCCGGTGAGCGAGGTTCTTCAAGGTAAGCCCTACTACCAACCCGTGCTTCTGGGCATTGGCAAGGCTCATTTCATACTTCAACAGATTATCCACCTTCACGAAGTTCACCACAGCGCCATCTTCCAGGGCGCCCGCATACTCGGTAACCACCAAGGTGGGTTTCTTGTCCATGCGCTTGTAGATCTCCGGCAGCAAAGCCAGGTCGCTTCGGCCTACGAATAGCATGTGGCACCGTTCAACGTCGGCCGAGCGAGGCAGCTTGCGCACTTCGATGGGCTGCTTGCCGATGGTACGTGTGGAGTACTGCTTGATCAGCTCTTGGTACAGGTTGGCACTGCCCATGACCCCGATCACGAAGTTGCCCGAGCGCATTTCGGTGTCCTTCCACTCCACCAGTTTGGCGATGTTGTAGAGGTAGTTGGCCTGCAGGATGGCCGTGGTATCCTTCTCGGCATCGCGCGGCTGTTGCGGCACGGCGGCGAAAAGAAAGAACGGTGCGAGCAGCAGGATGCGTATGGACCGTGATGCGGTCATCGCCCAGGGCGTAGTTTTAGCGCCCATCTCCACTGATCCCGTGCCGAACTTTTTCAACTCGTGGCAAAGTAGGCGGCTAAGCCAGCTAAGCTGGGCGGCCGTTTTTGGCATCTGTCAACAATTCCCTGTTGACTTGGTCGCACAATCCACCCGAGTGCGCGCCTTTGATGCAGCGGCTTCCGTTTCCGAACAGGGCTATGAATGGCTCTCCTGGAGCAGTGCGCACATTGGACACCGGTTGACCGGTAGTACACAGGGGCGCATGGCCGAAGACCTTGCCGATAGTCTTTTCCGTGCTTCGGGGCTGGATACCGTCTATGCATTTCCGTTCGAAGCAGACGCATGGGCCCGTGGATCTGTGAAGCTCACGGTGGGCGATGGCAAGGGCTATCTCCACCTGAACAGCGTGGCTTTGGCGAACACCCCATTGGCCAGCACGGTGGATGCACCGATCGTGGATGCCGGGAACGGACTGCCCGAAGACCTGTTGCGCATCGGTGATGGTGCCAAGGGTGCGGCCCTGCTGGTGAACATCGGACTGGTGGCCGCGACCGAGGGTACCAAGAACCTGCACCGCAGCGAAAAAGCCGCTTTAGCCATGAATGCCGGAGCAGCCTCCATCCTGTTCGTCAATCAAGTGGAAGGTGGTGTTCTCCTGACCGGCACGGCTTCCATCGATGGAGCCCTGATCCCGATCCCAGCAACGTGCCTTAGCACGGAGGATGGTAGCCGTTTGCGCGAGCGGCTGCAGAAGGGCGAGCGCCTTACGGCACGGCTGGAAATGCGCAACACGAGCGAACGGGTAACCGCACGCAACATCATTGCCGAACTGCGGGGAACGAAGTATCCGAACGAGGTGGTCCTGGTCGGCGGCCATTTGGACAGCTGGGATCTGGCCACCGGCGCCACCGACAATGGCCTAGGCTCGTTCTCCATCCTCGATCTGGCGCGATTGATGAAAAGCATGCCCTTCGCTCCGGAACGCACTATCCGTTTCGTCCTATTCATGGGCGAAGAACAAGGCTTGCTCGGGTCGCGAGCACTGGTGGATCGCTACGTCCAGAGTGGCGCTTTGGCTCACGTGAAGTGTATGATCAACCTGGACATGAGCGGCAATCCACAGGGCTTCGGTGTGGGCGGTCCGGCAGGTTGGAAAGCGCTGTTAGCCGATGCCTGCGAGCGGATCTCGCGCATCGATAGCACGTCATTCGAAGGTCGCAGCAGTGACCGCATCTGGCTGCATAGCGATCACCAGCCCTTCTTGATGAAGGGCGTACCCGTGATCTACCCGCTCAGCGACCTAGGCAAACACGTCTATGGCTGCTACCACAGCAGTTGCGATGATATCCACCTGGTGGAACCACGCGCCATGACCAACAACGTCCGCTTCATTGGGGCGCTGCTCTATGAGTTGGCTTCGGCTACCACACTACCCGGTCATTTCAGTGAGCCCGAACTCCGCCAACGCTTGGTGGACGATGGACTGGAAGGGCCCTTGCGGATCGGGGGCGATTGGCCGTGGGAGTAGTATGGGCTAGGCCGCTCCTTGTTTGCCACCAGCCGCAGCGCTCATGCCCTGCAGGTCGCGGTCGAACAGGTAAAGACCACCCTTATCGTTCCCGATCAGGTTCAGCTTATCGATAAGGGTGCGCGCCAACGCTTCTTCTTCGATCTGCTCGCTCACATACCACTGCATAAAATTGTGCGTGGTATAATCCTTCTCCTTCAAGCACGTATCCACCACACTGTTGATCTCCTCGGTAACCTTGGTCTCGTGGTAGAGCAGGGCTTGGAAAATGTCGGTGATGGACTTGAAGTTGGTGCCGGGTTGTTTCAGTGCGGGTATCACCGCCTTACCTCCACGTTCGTTGATGAACTTCACCAACTTGAGCATGTGCATCCGCTCCTCGTCGCTGTGTTTGTAGAGGAAGGTGGCTGTGCCGCTGAGACCCTGGTTCTCTGCCCAGGAGGCCATGGCGAGGTAGGCTTGGCTGCTGGCGGCCTCAATGGCCACCTGTCCGTTCAGTGCTGCTTCGATCTTCTTGCTGAGCATGGTGGAATGCCTTGCGGCCGGGTTTTGCGTGGGTGGGGAAACAAAGTTAATCCGTTGCCCAAGTTTACCTCACCGCTTATTGAATCCGTTCATCGCCTGGTCCACGCCGAGCAGGCCGAATTGTAGCACGGCCTTCGCGGCCAGTTCGATGCGTTCGCCCAGTGTTTCGCGCTCGGTCGCATTCCACCCGCCCAGCACGTATTCGCTTTGTCGGCCGCGTGCGAAATCGCTTCCGATCCCGAACCGAAGCCGCGGAAAAACGTCGGACCCCAACAGTTCGATGATGCTCGTAAGACCATTGTGGCCACCTGCGCCACCGCTGGGTTTTATCCGGATGGCCCCAAAGGGTAGCGCCAGGTCATCGGTGATCACCAGGACCCGGTCGGCCGGAATGTTCTCTTGATCCATCCAATAGCGCACCGCCTTTCCGCTCAGGTTCATGAACGTACTGGGTTTGATCAGGATGAAGGTGCGCCCCTTGTGGCGCATCTCGGCCTTATCGCCATAACGATCGGCACCGAAGCGCACTTCGGCAAGGTTGGCGAGGTGCTCCACCACCTTGAAGCCGATGTTGTGTCGCGTGTCTGCGTATTCCGGGCCGGGGTTCCCCAAGCCGACGATCAAGTACTTCATGGTTCGCTACGCCTACAAAAGAACAAGGCCTCCGCGACATGCAGAGGCCTTGTATCGTTGATACGCTAAAGAGGCGAGGGGACTGGTCCGGTATGAACCCAGTTCAAACCTCGTGCTCTGCGTGAACTTACTTCTTAGCTGCGGTCTTGGCTGCTGGTTTGGCTTCTGCCTTCTTAGCTGCCGCAGGGGTAGCTGCCGCAGTAGCCGCCTCTTCTTGCTTCTTGGCAAGCTTCACGGCAACCACTACGTCTTCCTCGTTCTCCAAGAGGGTGAGACCGTCAAAGCTGAGGTCGCTCACCTGAATGCTCTTGTTGATATCGAGATCGGCGATATCCAGTTCCAAGAAAGCGGGCAATTTGGCTGGGAGGCCACTAACGCGCACCTTCCGCAGGTTGTGGCTGAGCTTTCCGCCTTTACGCACACCGATGGGCTGGCCCTTCAGGCGAACGGTGAGCATGGCCGTAGCCTCTTCCTGCTCGTTCAGCTCGATGAAATCCACGTGCAGGATCTCGTCGGTAACGGATTGGAACTGCTTGTCCTTCACCATGGCCAAGATGGTCTTGCCTTCGAGGGCGATCTCCACGCCATTGAGCTCGGGCGTGAAGATGATCTTCCTGAGGGCAGCAGCATCCACACTGAAGTGGATGGTGTTCTCACCACCGTAAAGCACACAAGGCACTTGTTTGTTGCGGCGCAGTTGGGCAGCGTATTTGGTGCCGAGGTTGGTGCGGGGGGTTCCGGAAAGGGCGATGGTGTTCATGGCCGTGTTGTTATGCTACGATGAAATGGCTGCTGATGCTTTCGTGGGTCTGTACGCGTTTGATCACGTCGCCGAAGAGGCCTGCCACGGTGAGCTGTTTGATCTTCTTGGTCGTGCTGGCCTTCTCGGCATTCAGCGGAATGGTGTCTGAAACGATGAGTTCGGTGAGCGCGCTGCGCTCGATGCGCTCGTAGGCTTCGCCACTGAGGACCGCGTGGGTGCAAACGGCGCGCACGCTGGTGGCGCCTTGTTGCATCATCATATCTGCGGCCTTGGTAAGGGTACCGGCGGTATCCACCATATCGTCCACCAACACCACGTTCTTATCCTTCACATCACCGATCACGGTCATGCTTTCGATCTGGTTGGCCACTTTACGCTGCTTGTAGCAGATGGCCATATCGCAGCCCAAATGCTTGGCGTAGGCGTTGGCGCGCTTGGTTCCGCCGGTATCGGGCGCCGCCATCACCAAGTTGGGCAGAGCGAGTTCCTTGATGTAGGGCAGGAAGATACTGCTGGCGAAAAGGTGGTCTACGGGAACCTCGAAGAACCCCTGGATCTGATCGGCATGGAGATCCATGGTCATGATCCGGTCCACACCGGCGGCGGTGAGCATGTTGGCCACCAACTTGGCACCGATGGAAACGCGTGGCTTATCCTTCCGGTCCTGACGGGCAAAACCGAAGTAGGGCATCACCGCAACGATCCGCTTGGCGCTGGCCCGCTTGGCTGCATCCACCATGAGCAATAGCTCAAACAGGTTGTCGCTGGGCGGAAAAGTGCTCTGCACGATGAAGACGAGCTCTCCGCGCACGGTCTCCTCGAAACTGGGCTGGAATTCGCCATCGCTGAAGCGGCTCACAGCAACCTCACCCAAGCGCTCGCCATTACTGGCAGCGATCTTCTCGGCCAGATACCGGGTGGCGGTACCGCTGAAGATCTTGGCGCTTTCCTGCATGGCTGTGCGGATGGGAGTTCCCGAAAAGGGCTGCAAATGTAGTGAAGTTCCGGAGGTTATCAACACCTGTTGGTGGGCCTGTTTTCCACATGAGCTTCAACGGGATACTAACAACCCACGCACCTACCTTTATACCGTCGGCCTTATGCCCGACCATTGACCCCATCTTGAGCCGACGTTCATCCCAACCCGATCCTTTCGTTCAACACGTACTTGCCGCCATCCGCGCCGCCGGCCATGCGGGGATCACCAGCCAGCAGCTGGCTTTACAGCTGGGTATCAGGGAAAAAGGTCAACGGTACAAGGTCTTCGATGCCATTGATTCGCTTCTGGATGAGGGCCGAATCGAAAGTGGCAAGAAGGGGCGCTACACCGTTACCGGAGGCAAGGATTCCGCCGAGGGCACCATCGATATCATCACCAGCGGGGCGGGTTACGTTCGGCTGGGTGGTGGCGAAGAGGATGTGTACGTGCAGCAGCGCGATATCGGCACCGCGCTCCACGGCGATACCGTGGCCATAAAACTGGTCGGCGGTCGTGGCTCTCGCCTGGAGGGCAAGGTGGTGAAGGTTCTGAAGCGCCGCCGTATAGAATTCGTGGGCACCGTACACAAACACCAGGGACGCATGATCCTGGTGGCCGATGACCAACGTGTGCAGCGCCCGTTCGTGATCCCTGCCGCCGAGGTGAACGGGGCTGTGGAAGGCGATAAAGCCATCATTGAGCTGGGAGAATGGAAGGACGCCCGTGACGAACCTCGTGGCAAAGTGGTTCGGGTGCTGGGCCGGGCGGGTGTCCATCAAGTGGAGATGCACGCCATCCTTGCGGAATTCGGACTCCCGCTGGAATTCCCCGAAAGTGTGCTGAAGGCCTCGGAGAACATCCGTAGCGGCGCCACCGAAGAAGAGATCGCCCAACGGCGCGACATGCGTGAGGTGCCCACCATCACCATAGACCCCGATGATGCCAAGGACCTCGATGACGCGCTCAGCGTGCGAAAATTGGAGAACGGTAACTGGGAGATCGGCGTTCACATTGCGGATGTGAGCCATTACGTGAAACCCGGCAGCGTGCTCGATATGGAGGCCGCTAGCCGCGCCACCAGTGTGTATTTGGTGGATCGTGTGGTTCCTATGCTGCCCGAAAAACTCAGCAACGATCTGTGTTCGCTTCATGCTGATACGGACAAGCTCAGCTTCAGCGCCATCTTCGAGCTGGACGACCAAGCCCTGATAAAAGGTGAATGGTTCGGTCGCACCGTGATGCGCTCGCGGCGCCGTTTCGCTTACGCTGAAGCACAAGCGATCATTGATGGAAAGGGCGAAGGCGCCTTCCAGGATGAAGTGCTCCTGCTCCATCGCCTTGCCCAGGTGCTCCGTAAAGAGCGCATCGCCAACGGCGCCTTGGAGATCGGAGGCAACGAAGTTAAGTTCAAGTTGGACAAGGATGGCAAGCCACTCGGCGTGTACGAGAAAGTGATGGGGCCTGCGAACTGGTTGATCGAGGAGTTCATGCTCCTTGCCAATAAGCGGGTGGCTACTTGGGTGAACAAACGGCCGCCCGGAAAGGAGGGGCAGCACCAGCGCGGTGCTAAACCCTTTGTTTACCGGATCCATGACCAACCTGATCCGGAGAAGATCGATCAGCTACGCACCTTGGCCAAGAGCTTCGGCTACACCCTGCGCCATGCCGATGCGTCCGAGCTGCCCCATGCGATCAATGATCTGCTGAAGGATGTGAAGGGCACCGAGGAGGAGAACATCATCAAGCAGGTGGCGATCCGTAGCATGGCAAAGGCTATCTACAGCACGGAGAACATCGGGCACTACGGCTTGGCCTTCGAGCATTACACCCACTTCACCTCCCCCATCCGCCGTTACCCGGATCTGCTGGTACACCGGGCCATGGCGCACTACCTCGCTGGCGGCGGTCCCTTGGATCGTGGCGAATTGGAACTGAGCTGCAGCCACAGCTCGCGTATGGAGAAACAAGCCAGCGATGCCGAGCGGGCCAGCATCAAATACAAACAGGCGGAATACCTGCTCGCGCGCATCGGCCAAAGCTTCGAGGGCGTGATCAGCGGCCTCACCACTTGGGGCGTTTACGTGGAGCTGAAGGAGAACAAGTGCGAAGGTCTGATCGGCTTGCGCGACATTCCTGGCGATGTGTTCCGCTTCGACAAGGAGCGGTACATGGTCGTTGGGCAGCGCACGGGCCGGAAGTTCCGCCTAGGCGATGAGTTGGAAGTGACCATCAAATCCGTGGATATGGACCGCCGCGTGGTGGACTTCAGTCTAACAGGCGAAGCCTCCTCACCGGTAACCACCTCGGGCAAGTTCGAGCGGCGCTCCATCGCACCACGCAAAGCCACCAGCAAAGGCAACAAGCCGAAGCAAGCTCCGAAAGCCAAAAAGGGTAAGAAACGGCGCTAGACGAGGTTCAGTCGCTTAGCCAGATCGTCCTTGTAGCTACCACCGATCGGGATCACCTTTTTGTCGTTCTCCAGGATCAGGTTGGGCTGTTCGATGGCCACGATCTTGTCTAGCCGCACAATGAAACTGCGGTGTACACGAATGAAGTCGGCCTCGGGCAGTTTCGCCTCGATGTCCTTCATGGTGCTGTGTACGGTATAGCGCGTGTTCAGGGTGTTGATCACCACATAATCCTTCAGCGCTTCGATGAAGTAGATGTCGCTGGTCTTGAGCTTCACCAAGCGGCTGTTGCTCTTCACGAACATGATGTCGCGCCCCGGGGAAGCCTCTTTGTTCTCCACAAGGGAGTACAGCAGGTCTCGCTCCTTGAGCACCTCGGTCTCTTTCTTATGCTTGTACAGCGCCATCTCGATCGACGTGTGGATGTCGATCTCCTTGAACGGCTTGATGATGTAGCCGTAGGGCTGTGTCACTTTGGCTTTGGCCAAGGTGCTTTCGTCGGCGTATGCAGTGAGGAAGATCACCGGGATGTTGGTCTCTTTCCGGATGGCATCGGCAGCTTCTATCCCGTTCATCTCGCCCTTGAGCATGATGTCCATGAGGATGATGTCCGGCTGATGCTCCAGCGCTAGGCTGACCGCGGATTCTCCGTTGTTGGCCGCACCCACCACGTTGTACCCGAGTTTCTTCAGGCTGTGTTGGATGTCCTTGCTTACGATGCTCTCGTCCTCTACCACGAGGACATTCGTCTGCGCCATGTTCTATCGATAACGTTCAAATGTAAGCAAATACGCCACACCATCGCCAGTCTTCACGTCAAGCTTGCCATCGAGCTGCTCTACGAGGGTGCGTACAAGCTCCAGGCCCAGGTTACCGTCGTTCTTCGTGTTGAAGCCTTCTGGCAAGCCTACACCGTTGTCTTTAACGGTAATGGACACCTGTTCGCCCGAAAGGTTCAATGCGATCCGTACCACACCGGGTCGTCCGTTCGGAAAAGCATGCTTGAAGGAATTGCTGATGAGTTCGTTGAGGATGAGCCCGCACGGAATGGCTTGATCGAGCACCAGCTCCACCCTTTTGAGGTCGCGCTCTAAGGCAATGTTCCCTGTTAGGCTGTAGCTCATCACTAGGTTGCGACTGAGGCCGTCGATGTAGGAGCCAAGGTCGATGGAGCTGAAATCCTTGTTCTGGTAGAGGCTTTCGTGGATGAAGGACATGCTGCGGATACGATCGCGGCTCACGCGCAGCAGCTCCAGGATGCGTTCATCGCCGTCAACATGCCCGCTCTGAAGGCTCATGATGCTGCTGATGATCTGGAGGTTGTTCTTCACCCGGTGGTGTACCTCTTTCAGCAACACCTCCTTCTCGCTAAGGCTCTGGCGCAGCTTCAGTTCGGCCTCCTTACGGTCGGTGATGCCGTAAGCCATACAGGAGAGTTCCTTCACGCCCCGTTCCCCGGCTATCGGGTTGAGGAAACACTCCACCCAGATGGCTCGCCCATCCTCCCCTCGGAGCTGTACCTCGAACTGTTGCGGGCCGCCTTTCCGTGCTGCTTTGAATTGGGCGATCGCGGGTTCTGCGGCGCCGTTCGCCACCCGTTCGCGCATAGTACCGATGAAGTCATCCCCTTCATTGAACAGAATGCCCAAGCGCCGCTCCGAGGTTCGTTGGAAGTGGTCGTTATAGGAGGTTATGCGGAAGTCCTTGTCAAGGGTCCAGATCATCACGTTGGCCGCGTTCTCGAAGATGGCCTTGATCCGTGCGGCTTGGTGCCGGACCAGGTCTTCCGCACGTTTCTGTTCGGTGATCTCGTGGCCTACCCCGAATACCTCGGTCACATTACCATCCGGCCCGAAAACGGGACTTAGGAAGATCTCGTTGCACACGCGCAGCCCGCCCTGGTCGGTACGGTCGGTCTCGAAACGCATGGGCTTACCGGCGAAGGCTTGGCGGTATTTCTCTTCCCAGAAAGTGTGGTACTCCACCGGTGCGAACAGGGTGCGCGGCTTGGCCGGATCGGTATTGATCTCGGGGCGTTTGCCATGCAAGCGCTCGATCATATCGCCATAGCCGCGGTTGTACGAGGTCAGTTTTATCTCCTGGTCCACCGTCCAGAACATGTGCTCGCTGCTTTCGAACAGGGCACGCAGTTTGGCTTCGTGCTCCTCCACTTTCGCTTTGGCAGCATCAACGTGGGTCATATCCGTGAAGATGCTGCGCGTTGCCGTGGGCCTGCCATCCACCGTGCGCAAGTTGGTGGTGCCCTCCACGTGTACTTCCTGGCCCTGTTTTCCAACGAAGACCGTGCTGATACGCTCTACTTCCTCGCCGGCCATGACGCGTGCATGCCGATCGAGATATGCGGCCCGGTGTTCGGGGTGCAGCACTTCGTTCAGGGTAAGTGATACGATCTCCTTATCGGTATAGCCCAATGCTTGTTTCCAAGCGTTGTTCACATACTCGAACCGGCCAGTGGGGTTTACGCTTTGGATCAGGTCGGTGGCGTTCTCGAACAGGTCGCGATAGCGTTCCTCACTGGCCTGCAATGCCTCGCGATC
>JAEYWT010000420.1 GCA_023428865.1 Bacteroidota bacterium
CTCTATACCCTTCAGGCAACCCTGAATGGTCACACCCGGACCGCACGCTTCACCAAGCAGTGATCGTGTCGTAACGGGCGCCATAGGGTTCGAAAGGATCGTCTACAGGATACAAACCGCCAAGCATGAGAGCATTCTCCGCCGCCGCATTGATCGTACTGGCCGCCAGCGTACACGGACAGAACAGTTGTAGCACCGCGCAGCTGATCACCCCGGGAACGTACATGGTTCCCGGCATCGACGGTCCCGAAGCGCCAACCCCTATCTGCATCAATACGGGCACTGCAACGAGTGCGGAGTGGTACCGGTTCACCGTTGCCGAGGACACCACGGTGCGCATCACCACGGACCTTGGCAGCAACGTGGATACGCGCTTCCATGTGTACCAAGGCAACTGTGGAAGCTTGAACTGTGTATCCGGCAACGATGATGTGAGTCCATCCAACCTGGCTTCCACGGCTGTGTTCCAAGCCAGCGCTGGCGTTGTTTATCGCATCGCATTCGACAACAACTGGACCGCGCAGGGGTTCACCTTCAGCCTTAGCTTGATCGAACCGGTCGTGGAGCCACAGGGCATGGTCTCCTTCAGCGCGTCCAACATTGCTGGCCTTACCGGAGGCGATTGCATCGTGGACATGAACAATGATCACTTGGATGACATGGTCCGTGCTAGCGCCACGAACATCAACATCCAATACCAGTTGCCTGGGGGCGGCTTCCAATCGGTGAACATACCGACCTCACAAGCCGACAACTCGCCTTCGTGGAGCATCGCCGCAGGAGATATCGATGGCAATGGATACAACGATCTGATCTATGGTGGTGGCAGTGGAGCCACCTTCATGATCGCCAATGAGAATGGCACGGCATACACCGAACGCTCATTCGATGAATACATCTTCTGCCAACGGACCAACTTCGTGGACATCAATGCGGACGGGCATTTGGATGCCTTCTCGTGCCATGATGTGGATGCCAACGTAGCCTTCTACAACGATGGAGAGAACAACCTCTCCTTCGTGCAAGGCGGCTTGGGCGAGACCTGCGGGAACTACGGATCGCAATGGATCGATTATGACGGTGATGGTGACATCGACCTCTTCGTAGCGAAGTGCGGTTGCGACCCGACCGACCTCTTGATGCGTAACAATGGTGACGGCACCTTCACCAACGTAGCACCCGAACTTGGCCTGGCCGATAACCACCAATCGTGGTCAAGCGCATGGGGCGACTTCGACAATGATGGGGACATGGACGTGCTCATCGGATCAAGTTCCAGCGGATACCACAAGCTGATGCGGAACAACGGCAATGGTACATTCTCGAACGTAACCGCCAACTCCGGATTCGATCTGTTCAATGGGCAGTCGATCGAATGGGCCACACACGACTTCAACAACGATGGCTACTTGGACATCATTGGTTCTGGTTCCATCATGTACGGCAATGGCGACATGTTGTTCACCCGCACCACGGGCATGCCTGGCGCCAATGCCATCGGCGACCTCAACTCCGATGGCTTCTTGGACATCGCTTCGTTCAGCGGGGCCATGCTGAACAGCGGCAACGGCAACAAATGGCTGAAGGTGAACACGATCGGCACGGTATCCAACCGCAACGGTATTGGCGCACGGGTGCGGATCACCAGTGCCTTGGGTTCGCAGATCCGAGACATCAAGAGCGGCGATGCGTTCAGCACCATGAGCAGCATGACCGCACACTTCGGCCTGGGCCAGGACAACACCGTGGAGGAAGTGGAGGTCCGTTGGCCTTCGGGCATCATCACCACCCTGACAGATGTACCGGCCAATAGCACAATGAACATCGTGGAAAGCGTTTCGACCGCCTTGACGAAGGCACCGGAGCGCGGCAGCCTACGTGTGTACCCGAACCCAACGGAAGGCTTGTTGACCGTAGAGTTGCGTGATCTTGGCAAGGTCCAACGCGCCGTGGTATTGGATGTGGCGGGCAAGCAGGTGCTCTCCCCCACACTCCTTGGTGGCCGTGTGGATGTCTCTGCGCTCGCACCGGGCATGTACCGTTTGGTGGTGGAGAGCGAAGGCCGCTCACATACCAGCAGTTTCGTACGCGAATGAGCTGAGCTCATAGTGAAAAAGGCCCGCTGTACGAGCGGGCCTTTTCATTGAACGATATCCCTCAGCGTTCCTTCCAGACCACCTCCAAAACGGTCCGTCCAACAGCATCCAACGTGGCACGGTCGATCACATCCATGGAATCGTCGTGGGTGTGCCAATAGGGGCCGAAAGCCTGTGTGGCGGGATCGAACTCGATGATATCGATGGTAGGGATCCGGAGCACCTTGTTCACCGGTACATGGTCGTCGATACCCACGAAGTATTTCGTTTCCGGCACGAAGCGGTCGCCGAAGCCGAGCATTTCGCCTGTCTTCCACACCTTGCGCACGATGGCCGGAGCATATTGCATGCTTAGTGCCTCCTGGTAGAACCGGGCATCTTTGGCGCCCACCATATCGAGCAGGATACCGAAACGCGCTTTGTAGCCTGGCACGTGCGGGTTCTTCACCCAGTACTGCGACCCCAGGCACCAAGTATCGATACTGCGTTCATCCAAGGTCATGGCACCGCTCGGTTGGCCATGGTCTTCCACATCGGTGAACAGAATGTCCACCCCCGGGCCGTGTTCCTTGGCGGCAAGGTGCCGAGCGACCTCCAAGAGGATACCTACACCACTACCGCCATCATTCGCTCCATCGATCGGTTCGTTGGTACGCTTATCGTCCTTGTCGGCGAATGGTCTCGTGTCCCAATGCGCCAACAACAGGATACGATCGGTACGCTCCGGATGGAACTGTCCGATTATGTTGCGCAACGGCAAGCGTTCCTTGTTGTACGCCAGCACGGTGCCGGTCTGCTCGATCACGCTGGCACCCGCATCCTTCAAGCGGGCCACCATCCAGTCGCCACATGCCGCATGGCCTTTGGAGCCGGGAACACGTGGGCCGAAGGCGACTTGCTTCGCTACGAAAGCGTAGGCACTGTCGGCATTGAAGCTTGGCGTATTAGGCATCACCACTTCGGGCGCCTTCGCCTCGGGCGTGGTGTCCGTTCTCCCCGCAGGCTCGGACTGGCATGAATTGAACAATAGCACGATCACAGGCAGTACTGCACGTGTTCGCCATTCACCGCTGCCGATAACCCTACTTCTCGATGTCATACGCGCGACCATGTGGTGCCTTCTTTCGTGTCCTTCAAGGTGATGCCGAGTGCGGCCAAACGATCACGGATGGCATCACTGCCCGCATAATCCTTACGCGCTTTGGCCTCTGCCCGCATGCGGATGAATTCGCCTACCAGACCGTCCATGGCCCGATCATCCTGCAAGGCAGCCTGCTCATGCTTCAAGCCGAGCACATCGAAGACCATGCTTTGCATCAAGGCCGAGAGTCTGGTGATGCTGGCCGCCGTCAACGTTAGTTTGCCGTCGTTCACGGAGTTGATGATGCGCACACCCTCGAAGAGCTCGCCGATCATCACCGGTGTATTGATGTCGTCGTTCATGGCGCTGTAGCAGCGCTCTTCCAGGCTTGCGATATCGGCGCCATCCGAGGATCCCGGCTTCAGGCCATCCAGCAGCGACATGGCCGCCATCAATCGTTCCAGTCCCTTTTCAGAGGCTTGCATCGCCGCATTGCTGAAATCGAGCGTGCTGGCGTAGTGGCTTTGTAGCATGAAGAAGCGCACCGTCATGGCGCTATACCCCTTCTCCAACAGCTTGTGGTTCCCGGAGAGGAGCTCTTCCGGAGTAAAGCCGTTGCCTTCGCTCTTGGCCATCTTACGGCCGTTCACGGTAAGCATGTTGCCGTGCATCCAATAGCGCACTGGCGCCTGCCCATCGGCCGCCACACTTTGGGCGATCTCGCATTCGTGGTGAGGAAATTTCAGATCCATGCCACCACCGTGGATGTCGAAGGTCTGGCCCAGGTACTTCGTGCTCATGGCACTGCACTCGAGGTGCCAGCCAGGGAAGCCTTCGCCCCATGGGCTAGGCCACTTCATCAGGTGTTGTGGTTCGGCCTTCTTCCAGATCGCGAAGTCGAGCGGACTACGCTTCTCCTCCATGCCCTCGGTATCGCGCGTGTTGCTGAGCAGCTCGTCGATCCTACGGCCACTCAATTCACCGTACGCATACTGTTCCGCGAACTTGGGCACATCGAAGTAGACACTGCCGTTGGCTTCGTACCCATAACCACTATTGATGATCCGTTCCACCATACCGATCTGTTCGATCAGGTGGCCAGTGGCCGTTGGTTCAATGCTGGGTGAAAGGATATTGAAGAGCCGCATCACATCGTGGAAGCCATTGGTGTATTTCTGCACGATCTCCATCGGCTCCAACTGTTCCAGGCGAGCCCGCTTGGCGATCTTGTCCTCACCTTCATCCACATCACCCACCAAATGGCCCACATCGGTGATGTTGCGCACATAACGCACCTTGTACCCGATGAAGGTGAGCCATCGATAAAGCACATCGAAGCTCAGGAAGGTGCGCACATTGCCCAAGTGTACATCGCTATACACGGTGGGGCCGCAGACATACAGGCCTACATGCGGTGGGCGCAAGGGAACGAACTCCTCCTTTCGGCGCGAAAGGGTGTTCGAGATGTACAGGGGACCTTTCTTCGGCTCGGACATGATCTTCTCGATGGCCCGCGAAGGTACAGGCCAGGGCGAAGCTGCGGAGCACCGACCTACTGGCGGTCCTCGTCGGTGATCACGGCATCACCGGCATAGCGCCCCTGCTTGAAGATCTGGATCCGTTGCAGGATACCGTTCTTGTCATAGTTGTAGCGTTTGCCATCCCAGAGGCGGCCTTGTTTGAAGTTGCCCTGCTGGGAGATGCGCAACTGGCGATCATACAGGGTGTTGTACCCGTTCTCGCGGAAAGCGACCGCATTGGTGGTTTCCTCCGGAGATACTACGGGTGCTGGAGCAGCCTTGGGGTCGGCCTTCACCTCTTCGGCTTTGGGAACCGGTTTCAGGTACTTGCTGTTCGCCCGATCGATGAGCCCGTTGTTGAATTCAGCCACTTGTTGAAGCTGGCCATCTGTGGTGTAGCGTTTCAGGGTACCATCCTCCTTGCCATGATCCACTTCCACTTGCACGGCAAGCTGACCGTTCTCGTGGTAGTACTTCTGCTCCCCATCGCGCACCCCATCGGCCGTAAAGGTGAAGTCCTGTGCTAGTTGGCCGTTCGGGTGCCAGCGCTGGAACTTCCCGGTGTTCCGGTCCAGATCCCAATTGCCCTGTTCCTCTACCTTACCGTTGGGATAATAGGTCTTGTATGCACCGCGTGGCCTTCCCATTTGGTAGGAGATCTCGCTCATCACCTTACCATTGGGCCAATAGCGGGTCCATGTGCCCACGCGTTTGCTATTGGTATAGCGCCCCTCTTCTATCAGTTGGCCATCGGTATAGCCGGGCTTTTCGGCGAGCGGGGCTGTCACTTTCCAGAACCCCTGCTTGCGGCCCATCTCATCCAACCGGTTGAGGGTATCCTGTGCCGTGGTCCCCGCCTGTGCGAAGGAACACTGGATGGAGAATGCCCAGAAGGTAACGGCTGCAAGCAGGTAGGGACGACGAAGGGAAAGCATGGCGAACGGTTCGCTGGGTTTTACCCCACGCGTACGCAGCACCACGGCAAATTGTTACATGCAAGTGAAGAACCACCTATTTCACGCGGTCCTTCAGGTTCAGCATCATATCATCCACCATGGCGTGCAGGTCGTACTGCGGTTTCCAGCCCCAATCCGTGCGGGCGGCGGTATCGTCGATGCTCTGCGGCCAGCTATCGGCAATGGCCTGGCGATGATCCGGAGCATAACCGATGGTGAAGCCGGGAACATGACGGGCCACTTCGGCCGCGATCTGTTCGGGATCGAAGCTGAAGCCGGCCAGGTTGTAGCTTGTACGTTGCTTCACTTGCTCCGCCGGGGCTTCCATAAGATCGATGGTGGCCCGGATGGCATCGGGCATGTACATCATAGGCAAGGTGGTCTTGGGACCCAAGAAACTGGTATAAGCACCGTTCTTCAGTGCCTCGTGGAAGATGTGGACGGCATAGTCCGTAGTGCCACCGCCGGGAGTGCTCTTCCATCCGATCAAGCCGGGATAGCGGATGCTGCGAACATCCACATTGTAGCGTTTGTTATAGTAGGCACACCACTGCTCACCAGCCTGTTTGCTGATACCGTACACGGTGCTCGGCTCGGCGATGGTATGCTGCGGTGTCATCACTTTCGGTGTGGTGGGGCCGAACACAGCGATACTACTCGGCCAATAGACCTTCTTCAGCCTTCCTTCCCGCGCCAATTCCAGCACGATGAAGAGGCTTTCCATATTCAATTTCCACGCGAAAGCCGGATCCTTCTCTGCAGTGGCGCTGAGCAGTGCTGCGAGCAGGTAGACTTCGGTGATGCCATGCTTGTCGACGATGCGCTCGATCCCCCGGCGGTCCATGGCATCCACCATGGCGAAGGGCCCATCTTGTTCAACCTGGGGTTGTTTAATATCGCTGGCTACGACGCTTTCGTTACCGAAACGCGCACGCAGGCCTTCAACGAGTTCGGTACCGATCTGGCCCGATGAGCCGATGACGAGGATCTTCTTCTGGTGCATGTGGGGCAAAGTTGGTGCAAAACCAACGCACGGAAAATGGCCCGTCAATAACGAAGGAACCTTCAATAGGAACCATCACTCCCGTTGAACGAAGCCTCACTCCTTCTCGAAGGAGGTCAGGAACCGCATCATATTCCTTTCTTCACGCGCCGTATAGAACGGGGCGGGCGTGGCCGCATTCATGACCACCATGCGCGAACCCATGGTATGTAGGACGACACCTAGGCGGATATCATCCGAATTGTCGAACCAACCGGCGCGCACGGATGCATCCGCACTCCAGGGATCCGGAGCATTGGCCAAGCGAGTACCATTGACGCGTTTGACGATCAGTGGCCAGACCGAATCAAGGGCAGCGGATGCTTCAAGTCCAGCGTAGCGCCGAGGCAATTCGAACCAGGAGGCGGCATAGGTGATACCACTATCAGCGAGGATGTTGATGTGGGAGTCGATGGTATCGACACCGAGGTACAATGTACCATTCTGCGCACCACTCTCCTGAGGCATTCGCACCGAAAAACCACCGTTATCCACAGCAAGCGACCGTGGCCACTCTTTCGAGGCATTGGAGCACCCCCAAAATAGGATGACCCCAAACAGGAATGGCTTAGGCCAACTCAAGGACGAAGAACACATGTTGTACAAGGAAGAAGAGTGCAGTGATGAACGAAATGGCCTGCAAGATCCCAGCGGCTCGGCCGATCTTGGATTTCCCCGAAGCGCCCAAACCTAGAACGACACCGATTGCTGCGGTGACCGCCAATGCCACAAAAGCGCGCGCTGCAGAGTTGACCACGCAAACGCAGGAGTCCACATAGGCTTGATGGGTCGATGCGATGGCGATCAGCAAAGCGCCGAGCATTACGGTGGCTAGGACAGCCAGAAAAGAGGAGTGCTCCTTCATAGGGTGCGTAAAAAATCAAATGGGGAACCTCCGTACGGAAGCTCCCCATTCGAACATCGGTCAAAACTAGCCCTTGTCGCAGGTGCAGGAGCCGCCAACGAGGGTAGCTGCAGCAGCGCAAGCATCTTCGTAGTCTTCCACTTCGCTCTTCTTACCGCAAACTTCAGGGTAAGTGTAGGTGGTTGAAGCACCAGACAGCGTGTAGGTGTATTTACAGGTGCTGCACTTCTTGCAAGAAGGCAGTGCTACCATGAAGGCGGCCGCAGCCAGAACAACAACGAACTTTTTCATTTCGAAATGGAAGGTTGGTTTGAGGTGTGCGAAAATAAGGTGATCGCGGAAAAAAGCAATTGTGTGAGAAGAAAATTACGGTCCGTCCCGTAATCGGTAAGGCAACACCATCTGGTTCGCAAGGCCATACCATATTCGGCTCAGCCATTCATTTGGTCGTTGACGATCAGGCAAATACGTTGGACATCAGTGCTTACTGATCAAGGCACCGGCCAGTCTGCCATACCCGTACCTTAGCAGGCGAAATGGAGCCACATCGCCTCAGGAATCTACGCAGCCCACAAGAACTCCGTGCCCGCTTGGAACGCGAAGGTGCTCCGCGCACCACGCTATCCTTCTACCGATACGTCCGCCTGACCGATGCAGAAGCCCTGCGCAACACCCTATACCAAGAATGGGAAGCGTTGGGGGTGCTTGGCCGCATCTACCTCTCGCAGGAAGGTATCAACGCGCAAGTGAGTTTGCCCACAACGAACTTGGAGGCCTTCCGAGCCAACCTCGACAGCCGCGAAGCCTTCCGCGATGTGCCGTGGAAGATCGCCGTGGAGGATGATGGCAAGAGCTTCTTGAAGCTCATCATCAAAGTGAAAAAGAAGATCGTAGCCGATGGCTTGACTGATGACGCCTTCGATGTGACCAACGTAGGCGAACACCTCGACGCGAAGACCTTCAACCGAAAAATGGAGGAAGGTGCGGTGGTCATCGACATGCGCAACAACTACGAGTGCTTGATCGGGCATTTCGAGGGTGCGTATTTGCCTAAGGCCGATAATTTCCGCGGGGCGATCGAAGAGGTGACGAAAATGCTACGTGCCAAGGAAGCGCAGACGGATGATCAGGGCGCTGGTAGGTCGATCC
>JAEYWT010000007.1 GCA_023428865.1 Bacteroidota bacterium
CGCGGGACAGGCTGTGAACGGCGGGCCGCCGTACGGCGGACTGGGGCATCCGCTGGGCTGCACGGGCACGAAGCTGACGGTGCAGTTGCTGAACGAGATGCGCCGCCGGAAGCAGAAGTACGGCGTGGTGACGATCCCGCTAAGGCGGGACAGGTCGTGCGTGGGGACGGGACAGGGTGCGGCGAGTGTGTTCGAGTTGTTGAACTAGCCGCCCTATGGCACGTGAGTACATCATCGAACTGGACGGCCAACGCATTGGAACCACTGCGCTCGAGAAGCACGACGCTCCAATGGGTGTTGTGCTGGGCACGATTAGGTTAGAAGGGCATGCCTCAGGCTACGATTTATTCAAGCGACATTGTGCAACTCACGGAGTGGAAGTTGACGACCAACCCGATGTGCGATGCCTCATCACACAGTTCATGACCGGAGTGCGGGTCCTTTCACCTGAAGGAGCGGAGATCAAAGGCGCTGGGATCACAGTAAGTGGCTTCGATGATGATGAATGGGAGATCTCGGTTCTTGGAATCCCCTACCCCTTCTACGGAACCGAATTCCCGCATCACGTGAAGGCCTATGAAGAGCAATTCAAGGCATGAACCCTGCGTCCTAAACAAAGTGACACTATGGTTATTCCACTTCCGTCACGATACAAGGCCTACTTCGAATCAGGCGGACTGGTCGAGGGTTTCATTGATGGGCCTCCGGGGTACTTCTCCCTATGGCACCCAGATGAGGTTGAAAGGAACAACGCCGACTTGAAAGTGAATGAGTACGCCCCAGGCTTTCTTGGATTTGGCGGTGACGGCGGAGGTGAAATGCTCGCCTTTGACACATCAGGGGCCGTAGTCATGTTACCCATGGTGGGCATGGAGGCGCAGTATGCAGAGCCGGTAGCTGGTTCATGGGATGAATTCGAACGGAGACTGAAAGAAACCGGTCGCGCCGAATAACTCATGAACCCCGCACGCGTCATCAAGTCATGCCTGGCCGCCCTGTTCGCGGGCAGCTTGCTCTTGGGCGCCTGCCAGTCATCCACATCTGCGCCAACAAAGACAACAGAGCCCCGCGATATCCACACCGCGCACTACGACCTCCTCCTCCCCGCTGAACAGGACCTGTCCCGTCCCGGCGGGAAAGCCCTGCTGATCCTCTTCCCTTCCTTCGGTGACAAGGCAGCGGACACACGCACCGAATCGAAGATCCCGGATGCAGCGGTGAAAGCGGGCATCGTGGTGATGCTGATGGACTTCAACGCGCACATCCTGATGTCTGAAGGAGAGATGACCGCGATGCGTAGCACCATCGATAGCGCGATCACAGCGTATGGTTTGAATGCGCGCAACACCTTCATCGGTGGATTCTCGGCGGGTGGCAACGTGACGATGTTGCTCACGAAGTCGTTGGTGGCCGAACCCGATCCGCTGCTGACGGTGAAGGGCATCTTCGCCGTTGACGCTCCGCTGGACCTCTCGCTCCTATACGAAGCCAACAAGCGCAAGCTGGAACGACCAATTTTCCCTGAATACAAAAGCGAAGCAGAATGGGTGGTGAGCTATCTGGACAGCGTACTCGGTGACCCCGCGACCGATAGCCTCGTGTACGAAACACGGTCACCGCTGCGGCCAACACAAGCTAGTGTACTTCCGCTGAAAGACCTGCCGGTGCGTCTATACACCGAACCGGATACGACCTGGTGGCGCGTCAAGCGTGGAGAACCGTACGAGGATCTTAATTCCTATGCCTTCGAACGGATCCATGGTGCGCTGGTCGCAGTTGGCAATGAACGCGCGGAACTGATCCTGACCAAGGACCGCGGGATCCAACATGGGCAGCAGCACCCGCATGCATGGTCCATCGTGGATGAGCAAGAGCTGGTAAAGTGGATGTTGAAGCTGGCTGAGTGAAGCGGCCGGACGTGGGCTGCGTGAGGGATAGGAATGGAAAGCCCGGAAGCACGACGAAGGAGTGCTGAGGACTTGGAATGGATAGCCCGACCGATTGTCCGTCCCGAGCGGAGGCTTTGCGAAGCGAAGGGATGGGCAAGCGGGCACGCCCAACTGACCAGCGGAAGATTTCTCCTTCGGCACTTGCAAAATATAGTATGCACGCATACCTTTATCGCTCAACCAATCCAGGAGCGTTGCGTACAACGTGGCTCTGTCGATACCGTGAAACCATGAGCACTGAAACCAAGAAGGCCCTTCAAGGCGGCGAATTCCTGATCCGCACGAGCGAGCCGAACGACATCTTCATCCCCGAGGAGTTCAACGAGGAACAGGGCATGATCGCGCAGACGGCCACGGACTTCCTGGCCGCGGAGGTGTGGCCGCACTTGGACCGCATCGACAGCATGGAGGAAGGGCTGATGCCGAAGATCCTGGAGAAGGCCGGTGAGCTGGGCCTGCTGGGCATCTCGATCCCCGAGGAATACGGCGGCTTCGGCAAGGACTTCGTGACCGGCATGCTGGTGACGGAGAAGACCGGCGCGGGCCACAGCTACAGCGTGGCGATGGCGGCGCACACCGGCATCGGCACCCTGCCCCTGCTCTACTACGGCAACGCCGAGCAGAAGGCCAAGTACGTGCCCAAGCTGGCCACCGGCGAGTGGAAGGCCTGCTACTGCCTGACCGAGCCCGGCAGCGGCAGCGACGCCAACAGCGGCAAGACCAAAGCGGTGTTGAGCCCCGACGGGAAGCACTACATCTTGAACGGTCAGAAGATGTGGATCACCAACGGCGGCTTCGCGGACCTGTTCACGGTCTTTGCCAAGATCGACGACGATGAGAACCTGACCGCGTTCCTCGTGGAAAAGGACTTCGGCGGCATCACGCTGAACCCCGAGGAGAAGAAGATGGGAATCAAGGGCAGCAGCACGCGGCAGGTGTTCTTCAACGACTGCAAGGTGCCGGTGGAGAACATGCTGAGCGAGCGGCAGAACGGTTTCAAGATCGCGGTGAACATCCTGAACATCGGTCGCATCAAGCTCGCCGGTGCTGCGCTGGGCGGTGCGAAGGCCGTGGTGGACCAGAGCGTCAAGTACGCCAACGAGCGCATCCAGTTCGGCAAGCCGATCAGCGCGTTCGGTGCGATCCGCCAGAAGCTGGCCGACCAAGCAACTTACTGCTATGTGGTAGAGAGCGCGACCTACCGCTGCAGCCACGACATGGAACAGGCGATCGAAGCCTTAGAAGCCTCTGGCGCTGACCATTCGAAGGCGCTGCTGAAAGGCGTTGAACAATACGCGGCGGAAGCGGCGATCCTGAAAGTGGCGGGCAGCGAATGCTTGGACTACGTGTGCGACGAGGGTGTGCAGATATACGGCGGCATGGGCTACAGTGCTGAAAGTCCCGTGGAGCGCGCGTACCGCGACAGCCGCATCAACCGGATCTTCGAGGGTACCAACGAGATCAACCGCATGCTTACGGTGGACATGTTGCTGAAGCGTGCGATGAAAGGTCAGTTGGATCTGATGGGGCCGGCGATGCAAGTGGCCAGCGAGCTGATGGGCATCCCTGATATGCCAGAGCCGGACGAGAGCCTGCTCGGCGATGAGAAGCGCATGGTGGCGAACTTCAAGAAGGCCGTACTGATGGCCGCCGGAGGTGCTGCGCAGAAGCTGGGCCTGGAGCTGGCGAAACACCAGGAGACGCTGATGCACATCGCCGACATGGTCATCGACACTTACCTAGCTGAAAGCACGCTGTTGCGTACGCTGAAGCTCGCGGAGATGAAAGGCGCAGCGAACGTGCAAGAACAGATCGCTATGTGCCAGTTGTACATCCACGATGCGGCCGATCGCATCCATAAGTGGGCAAAGGAAGCGGTGAACAACTTCGCTGAGGGCGACGAGCGGCAGGCGATGCTGATGGGTGCGAAGCGGTTCAGCAAGAACACGAACCTGAACACGGCGGAGTTGCGGAAGGTGGTGGCAAAAAAGATGATCGGGGCGGGGAAGTACTGCTATTGATCAGAAGATCGGGCGACTCCGGACCAAGCCAGGAGTGACAGATAGCAAGAACGCCGGAGCGGGAAATTCCGCTCCGGCGTTCTTTGGTCAGGGG
>JAEYWT010000008.1 GCA_023428865.1 Bacteroidota bacterium
ATCACACTCTTCTGCATGATCGCCCCCCTTGTATCGGCGGCGCAGGTCATGCTCACCAAGGGCATTACCTTCACGGGGGAAAATGGAGCTAGGACGGTGGAAGGCATGGCTTTTCCGGCGGATGCAACAGCAGCATTGTCCGTTGCCGCCTATGCTACTGGAACCGCACATTGGGCAATAGCCTCCCCAAGCGGCGCGGGTTTGAGCCTTGCCATGACCCCATCACTCGTGGAGTTGACCGATGGCGTGATCGTCCGCTTCGTATCTCCGACCGATCTGCAGGAAGATGCTACCATTTCAGCCGGTGGGCAGACCCGTCCGTTACGAATGCCCGACGGCACCGCTTTACCACAGGGTTCCGTACTTGCTGGTGGAGTTCATGGCTCCATCTTCGTCCAAGGCACGTGGTATCTCATGGCCCCCTCTACCAATGCTTGCCCACCAGGTTCCATTCGCACGGTGTTCCCAGTGTGCATGGACATCGAGTCGGTGCCGGGAAAAAGGTTCTACGAAGCGGTGGACCATTGTGCGGCCAAAGGAGGGAAACTGTGTTCTTGGGATGAATACGCTGTTGGCTGTAGCCTGCAACAGCCAGCCCTATCCGGTCTGTTCAATGAATGGGAATGGATAGACGATTGCTCCAATCATACGCATAGCGCCAACCAAGCCGGGCGCTTCACGTGCCAAAGCCAGCGTTCGGCGAACGTGATCACGACCATGACCGGCGATACACGCTGCTGCTACCACACGCGATGAAACGGGCATTATCCATCCTTTCAGCGCTCGTGATACAAGGTCATCTATCGGCGCAGATCCATGTCGATAAGCCCATCAGACTGATAGGTGTAGAACCCAGCGACCGGAGGATATCCGGGCTCGAAGATCGGTTCGCACCCTCAGCTGCTCTCACTGCGCGTGTCGCGCAGGAAGGAACAGCACTCACCAGTGGCAGCGTTGTAGGAGACCAATGGAACATCACCCTCGAAGCGCTCGGTCCATCCCTTGTGGATGGTTCATTCGTGCTGGTGCGCGTTCCAGAGGTCAGCGGTGCTGCGATCTTCGTTGTATTGAACGGCGCTGGTCCGTACCCCTTGCTTCGTGACAACAGCCCGATCGAACCCAGTACGCTGATACAGAACACGATGCTCTCACTCGTATACGCGAATGGAGCCTTCCATGTGCTGAACGGATCCCATGACCTCTTACGCGCCTGTCCCGATGGCACCGTGGCCGTGAACGACCAATTCTGCATTGAACCCCAGGAGCATGGAAGTGGAGACTATTTCCAAGCTGGGCTCGGTTGTGCATCCGTCGGTTTGCGGCTTTGCACCTGGGGCGAATTCGTTGCCGGTTGCGGTCAAAGCCTGGCCCTCGGACTGGTCGCCATGACCAACAACTGGGAATGGACGGCCAGTACGTCCAATGAAGACAACAGCGCTCGCATAGCCGGTTCAGGAAGTTGTATGGCTGCAGGTAATTCGCTGTCTACTGGCAGTGCGGCACGAAGTTACCGGTGCTGCTACACAAGATAACGGCCTAACACGCGCCGATCCGTTCGAACACTTCCAAGAACCTCATGGTGACCTCTGGCCAAGCGAATTCACTTTGGCAGCGTGTGTAAGAGGCTCTACCCATGGCTTGGCGCTGATCGCGGGACTTCTCCAAGAACCCCAATATCGCGCGGTAGAGCGCTTCTGGATCACCGGCGGGCAGCAACCAACCGTTGCGTTCATCCACCAGTTCCCCTGTAGCACCTACGTCGCTGACGATGATCGGACGCGAACGCGCCATAGCCTCCAAGACCACGGTTGGCATGCCTTCGAAACGTGTCGGTAAGACTAACGCATCACAGGTCCTGTAGCGTTCGAAGAGTTGTTCGTCGTCCACACGACCGAGCAACACCACGTTGCTGGGTACGCCTTCAGCTTTGATGCTCGCCAAGAGCGGCCCATCGCCAGCCAGATCGAAACGCACCACATCGGCCCTGCCTTCGCGCTCCAGTCTTCGCGCCACTTCTATCAATACATCCAGGCCTTTGTTGAAGGCGAACCGGCCCACGAAGAGCAAACGAGGAGGCAGGTTGGGCGGTGTTGGTGGCAGCTGGGGCGGAACATCAACAGCGTTGGGTATCACTACCACTGTTGACTTGGAGCCTTCTACCGCCGTGCGTAACAGCCCTGTGAGCTTGCCACCCAACGATACCACAACTGTGCTGCGCCGCGCCATGTAACGCACCGCCATCCGGAACGGCGTTCCCAAGAGACGTTCTTTCCAGGTCAACCCTTGGAACATCTCCAACCCATGGGGGTGCATGATCAACCGCGACGAGAACCGGTGCATGCCTTTCCATACACAGAAGCCTTGGGATAGGATCACATCGGGACGAAGCCGATCCAACTCCGAAGCCACACGGCCGCTATACGCCCAAAGCTCCTTCAGATAGAACCGAGTGCTGTCTATCGGTGGAACGTGTACTTCTTCGATCCCCGACCCTTGGCTGAAGATGCGGTTAGCGTGCGGATGGATCACCGTGAGCTTGATACGACCGGTGGCTGCAAGGTGTTCAGCTAGTAAACGCGAATGGCGTTGCATGCCGCCCATGGCTTGTGGGAAGATCCCATCGGTACAAAGCACTACGTGGATCCGCTCTGCCATGGCCTACCGCAAGATCACTACGCGCGGTGGAGCACGTTCTCCTTCAACAACGTGGCCACGCCCTCGTCTATGCCCCAACGCGGCTCCCAACCGGTAACCTGTTTCAGTTTGCTCACATCGGCGAGCAGGTGCATGCGCTCCACTTTGCGCACCCGAGTTGGATCCACCTCGATGGTAAGCGCTTCGCCTAGTTGGCGCGAAAAGGCTTCTACGATCTCGCGCACACTATATTCGATGCCACGGCCGATGTTGAACACATCATGACCTTTCGTCTGAGCCTTCAGCAGCGCAGCCATGGCCCGGCTCATGTCCTCAGTGTGGATGAAATCGCGCTTGGGGTCGAGGTTACCCAATTTGAGGGAGCGTGCGCCTGCGAGCACCTGCTTCTGGATCTCCGGAATGAGGTGCGGGTTGGTCTCGTTGGGACCGAACGCATTGAAGAACCTACCGATGATGGTAGTGATGCCGGTGCGTAGATGGAATTCGCTGACCAGCTTCTCCATAGCCAACTTGGTGATGCCGTAGATGTCCATTGGACCTGTTGCGTGCTCCTCGTTCATGGCGCCGCTGGCAATGGGATAAACGGCCGCGGTGCTGGCTGCGAAGACCTGTTCCACCGAGCCACTTCGCTCGCAGGCATCCAACACGTTGATGGTGCCCACGATATTGATCTCGGTGGCTTCTACCGGATGTTGGTTGCAGTACGGTATGAAGTGGATGGCAGCCAAGTGCAGGACCCGAACCGGCTTCACGGCTTGGAAAGCGGCCATCACGGCCTCGCGGTCGCGGATATCAACTTGGTGGAAGCGTTCGTCGGGCACTCCGGCCAGGTGACGTAGGCCGAACGAAAGGTTGTCCAGCACGTGTACTACGTACCCTTGTTGCTGAAGGTGGCTGCTAAGGGCCGATCCGATGAAACCGGCGCCGCCCGTGATCAATACGCGTTCTTCGTTGCCCATGCTGTGCCGCGAAAGTACGGGGTGCGGCACGAAACCCACTTAGGACAAGGCGTGCAACAACCTTCGGTATTCACGGTCGAAGGCTTGTTTGGTGAGGTGGGAACGTGCAAAAGCCTGTAAACGAGCCGACCGTGCCTCGTTCGTGTGTGTAAGCTGCGGCAAAGACGCTCCCGCTTCAACGATCATACCCAGGTCGTGTTCACGCACCATGGAACTGAAGTCGCCGATGTGCGCGGAGATCAATACCGGCAGGCCTGCTGCCAGGTACTCGGCGAACTTGGTGGGCGAGGCCACTTGGTTGGTGATGGTATTCTCGCGCACCATCAAACCCAGGTCGCAGCCGGCCAGTATGCCACCCACTTCTTCGGACCGTGCCCAACGCACGTCCACTCTTCCCGGGAAACGTCGCATCAATGCTTGGTTGTTCGCATCAGCCTTCGAGAGGAATAAGACGTTCACCTGGGGTTGCTCCAACAACAGCGGTTCCAGCAGATCCTTCAATAATTGGAAAGACTGCCAACCCGCCGTGCTTCCACTGTAAACGAGCACGACTTGCTGCTGCACATCGCTCCTTTCACTGGAACGGGGTACGATGGCGTGATCGCTTCCCAATGTACAGGGAACCACCACATGATCCTCACCCGACCAGTTGTACCGTTCCTTCCAATGGTGCACCAAGGCCTGACTTACGGCCAACCGGAGATCAGACCGATGGATGGCGGCATGTTCCAAGGGCCTGAACTGTGCGATGATGGCGTCATCTTCTATCAACCGATACTCCTCCCACTCGGCAGCATAGGCGCCACGACCATCGAAGCAGACCTTGTGCGTAAGTCGAAGAGAGCGCATGCGCTGGGCCATCCATGTGGCGAACACACCACGCGCCATGATGCTCTTGGGCCGAAGCCAGAGGCACACACAAGCCAAGGCGATCTGGTTCCATTTCCACAAACGCATTTTGGGCACCATGGGCAACACCCAGGCCGTGGGCGCATGTTCATGGATGCGGCTGCGCGCTTCCCGAAAACCACGCATGCTAACGAAAGCGAGCAGTCGCACGCGTGGGCCACCGAGCGTATTCAGGTGATCCACCACATCGGTGACCTGGCTCCAGTAGACGCCGCTCGGTTGATCGTTATAGGTGATGTAGAGGATCACCGGATGCTGGACAAGGCGTCGAAGACACGTTCGGTGGCGTGGCCATCCCATTTTTCAGGGATACGGCCTTGTTTGAACGTGCCTGCATGGATGCGGTCGATCATCGCCTTCATCGCTTCCACGTCGAAGGTCATCAA
>JAEYWT010000012.1 GCA_023428865.1 Bacteroidota bacterium
CGATCACCACGGTCAAACCCAGGTCCCGGTTCACGCTCAAGAGCAGGTCCATCACCTCCTGGCTGGTCTTCGTATCCAGCGCACCGGTGGGTTCGTCCGCTAAGATGATCTTCGGGTTACTGATCAACGCACGGGCGATGGCCACCCGCTGTTTCTGGCCGCCGCTCATTTCATTGGGCATGTGGTGTGCCCATTCCTTCAGGCCCACTTTCGCCAGCATCTCCAACGCCAGTTCGTTGCGCTTGCGGCGCGGCACCCCTTGGTAGTAAAGCGGAAGTGCCACGTTCTCCATGGCGTTCTTGAAACTGATCAGGTTGAAGCTCTGGAAGACGAATCCGATGTACTTGCTGCGTAGCTCAGCGTTCTCCGTTTCGCTCTGCCCTTTGATCAGCACACCATCCAGCAGATACTCGCCGCTGTCGTAGCCATCCAGGATACCAATGATGTTGAGTAGGGTTGATTTGCCACTGCCCGAGGATCCCATGATGCTGACCAGTTCACCTTTTCCGATATGCATATCGATGCCCTTGAGCACCTGCAGGACGTTGTTCCCCGTACGGTATGCTTTGCGGATGCCTTTCAGTTCTAGCATGGGGCGGCTGGCGGATAGGGTGCGAAGTTACCGGGCCGCCCGGCATGGGCCGGATGCCTTACATGAGCGGTAGGCCCATGGGTTGAATGGCTTAGCCTCCTTCAGGTAACGCTACCCATCGCGCCGGAACACCAGATCGAAGAGGCTGCGGTCCACGTGGATCTCTTCCAGCCTGCCGTTCGTGTAGAGGTAGCGGTTCACCTTGCCATCGGGTAGGGTAAGGCGGTACTGGCCATTGCCCAAGGGCTGTAGCGCGCAGTGTTTCAATACACTTTCCACGAAAATGGTCTTCTGCCCAACGGGTTCCTCGAAGTACATCCGCGCGGTGGTCCAGGCCACGGGGTCGTGGTGTGCGAAGCGCTGGTCGGGGTGTACGTAGCAGTGCATATCATCCGTTCTGGTGGTGAAGTGGCTGCTATCGCGTACCGATCCGTTCACCTTCACGTGGCTGTTGCAGGTGCTCAAGGTTCCATTGCGGTATTCGGTGGAGACCAGGGAGCGTATCACCTGTTTCCAGATCATGTCGATCTCGGAATAGGAGGTCATCAGGTAAAGGGTGCGGTCGTGACTAACGGTCTTGCGTGCCAGCACACTACCGATGATGTCGTTGCCTTTCCAGATGTCGAACCGGGTGTCCTGGGCAACCCCGGATAGCGTCACCGAAAAGAGCCAGAAGCAGAGTGTAGCGGAGAGCAAGGGAGAGCGGCCGTGAGAGCGGATCATGTCTACTGGCCCTAAGATAGTACAGTGCGTTGCCATGGCGAGTTGTTCTACTCCCATGACAACGCACCGCTGTTATACCCCTATCCGGACAGCTCACTTAGATCAGGTCCCACACCGTGTGTTTGCGGGCGGGCAGCAATGCAAACACTACGGTCAGCAAGGCACCAACGTATGGTACGGCGGTGAGCAGGCCAAGCCCATGCATCCAGCCGGCATGTCGGGCGCGGTGTACACTGTTCCACACCAAGGCGGTGAAGAAGAGCAATGTGGTCGCGCAGATCAGCGTGGGCATGGTGCCGTCTAACCATGGGTCGATCAGCGTGAAGGGATTCAGCCAACCCGCTGCCACGGCGCCCGCACTGGTGCCGGGAGTGAAGGAAAGTGTGACCAGGTCGATCGTTGCTTTGCCGAAAGCGAGCAAGGCAACATTGCGTTGATAGGTGAGGGCATCGGTGCAGCCATCACAATGGACCAGCTTGGAGAACGTGTTCATGGTCGTTCCAGGGTTTGGTGGGTGCTTGTGTTCCTCCGGCTCTCGCACCCGTTCAAGGAGTCGGAGTTCTGTAGTTTCAAGAAAGAATGAAACATTGTGGCATGATCAAGGATCATCGAAGCAGGGTGGAAGCTGCTTTCAAGAACCATTGTACATCGCTACGGGTGGTGCGTTCCAACACGGCATCCACACGGCTGGTGAGGTCGTGCAGGTCATGCGCCATTTGTTTGAAGGCTTTGGTCTCGCTGTTGTGGCCAGCGGTGTGTTTCAGTTCGCCGAGCAAGCGCACCATGGGTTCCAGCTCGCGTTTCTTGCGTTCGCGGGTAATGTGTGTTGCGATCTTCCACACATCCTTTTCCGCTTGGAAAAACTCGCGCCGTTCGCCGGTGCGCAACACTTTTTCCACCAAGTGCCAGTCTATCAGCGCGCGCAGGTTCATGTTCGCATTGCCCCGGCTTATGTTCAATTGTTCCATCACATCCTCGGTACTCAATGGCTCCGGGCTGATGAGCAAGAGGGCGTGTACCTGGGCCATGCTGCGGTTGATGCCCCACTGGCTTCCGAAGGCGCCCCAGGCTTGGATGAACTTCTCTTTGGCTTCGGGCAGTTCCATTGTCTTGAGTGGATCGATGGGTCAAAAGTAACACGGAACTACCAATGTTTCAATAAGTATTGAAACAAATTGAACGCATGTGCTGCTGTCGATATCTAAGAGCACCGTGAACCGCCCCTTGGGAGTACTTTGTCCGCCTCGGATCGCCATGGAACTCGTCACGACCGCTTCGCCCCAAGAATTGCTGGAAAAGCATTTCGGCTACAAGACCTTCAGACCACATCAGCAGGCCATCATAGAGCATGTGCTCTGCGGGAAGGATGCTGTGGTATTGATGCCCACCGGCGGTGGCAAGAGCCTTTGCTTCCAGATCCCGGCTTTGGCATTGGAGGGCCTCACGGTGGTGATCTCGCCAC
>JAEYWT010000047.1 GCA_023428865.1 Bacteroidota bacterium
CCTTCAACCTGTCCAGTAACCGTGCAGATGCACAATCGTTCACCAACCCAGGATTCGAAAGTGGGTCTACGGGCTGGAGTGGTTGTTTGGTCGAACTCAACCCCGCCAACGTGTATGGTGGCCCGAACACCAGCATGGTGGCCGAAGTGGATGGCGATACAGACCCGAATACAACAGCTGATGATCGCCTGCTGTGCCAGACCATTTCCGGCTTTACCGTAGGGGCCATGTATGCATTGGAGTTCGAGGCTGCGCGCAGACAGACCGGCCCTACACCCGCATCGGTCTCTGTAACGGTGCGCATCGATGATGTGCTGGAACAGGTGGTGACCCGCACGGGTGCTTGGAGCATGCAAAAGGAGCGTTTCTACTTCGCGCCGACCTCCACTACGCATTCCGTACGCATCACGCCGAACTTCACCGGTTCGCACGGTATGCTCTTCGATAATTTCAACCTGATCGTATCGAGTCCATTGCCGGTGGAACTGCTCAGTTTCCATGCTTGGCCGTTGAATGACAAGGTGCGCCTGGAGTGGTCTACCGCCACTGAACGTGACAATGCTGGCTTCCGCGTGCAACGCAGCGTGGATCTGGCTCGTTGGGAAGAGGTGGCTTTTGTACCTGGCGCAGGGAACAGCAATACCATGATCACCTACGCAGAGACCGATCCGCACCCCATACCAGGTCAGGCCTACTATCGTCTACAGCAGGTGGACTACGATGGCACGGTCGACCATTCACCGATACGCTCCGTGGTGAGCAAGGATCGCAACGACCTTCACCTCTGGCCCAATCCTGCCGGTTCGTTGGTCCATGTTGGTATGGATAGCCCTGGTCGGATCATGGTGCTCGATGCGCAGGGTCGCCAGGTGCAGGTGTTCCAGGAAGCGCACGCTACCGGCACCTTGCTGCACATTGCTGCACTTCCGCCTGGTCTGTACCAGGTACGCTCCATCGACCCGAACGCACCTACGTTGAAGTTCGTGAAGGAATGAGGCCGATGCGCTCAACCCAGATGTTGTAGCGCGCCTAAACCCGCGACCAGTATTAGGCCGATGATGAAACCGGCCACTGCCCCCAGCACCAGTACGAGTACGGTGCGCATGGGCGTTGGATGCCGCTTCGCGAAGAGGTGTGCCAACAGGTGAAGGCCCACGAGCATGCCTAACAGGTAGATGCCCATGACCAGCAAATTGCCGGTGGTGGCCAGACCAGAGAGCGAGTACCGCCCCTCATCGATGAAGTAGAGGAGGAGGGTGATCAACAGGGCGGTGACCCAAAGCAGGCCCCAATGCAGTGGGCGTGGGGTAGAGGTGGTGAGTTCCATGCATGCCAACAACGCACTAAGCCTCTGAACATTGCCTGCAGAGCACTGATCCATTGCCCGAAAGCACGGTCCAATGCACAGCGTGCTGATCTACAGCCAATGTGGAACAGTACCTGGTATAGTGGGATCGCACGAGCGCCTGTCGTGATGTTGATCCAATGCCGTTTTCGCGATCCAGTAGCATGAAAATAGCGCGGGCCGCACCTTCCGGCACGGCCCGCGCATTCCCCAGCGAGGCGGGAGAGCCTACCGGGTACCCACTTTGGTCACGTTCTTCTTGTCGTACACGTACACGAAGTTGCCATCGGTGCTCATGCTGGTAACGGCTCCGGTGCGTGCTTTGAATTCTTTGAAAGTGCAGTTGTCCAGGTCGAAGCAGGCGATGTCGCTCTTCGCGGTCTTCAGGATCATACGGTCGCCCTCCACATCTTCCAGGTCGGCTTTTTTGTACTTGCCGCTGGCCACGGGTTCGCCGGTCTTCATGTTGAAGGTGCTCACGCCCTTGTCGCCCACCACCACGATCATGTCCTTGTAGGTCATGATCTGGTCGGCGTTGCCCACGCCACCCTTGGCCACAGGTACCACGAATTTCTCGGCACCGGTGGCTAGGTCCATGCTGTACAGCTCCTTGCCACTGCATACCACGAACTGGCCATCGATCACCACCGCATTGGTGATGCCCTTGCGGAAACGTTCGCTATCCCAGGCCAGGCTGCCATCGGTGGTATTGAACGCTTGGATGCCATTGGGTTTCACATTCGGCCGCCAGATGCGCCACTCCTCGGTGATCACGTAAGAACCATCGGCCTGGCGTTCGCGCTTGTAGATGTAAGCCTGGCATTCCACGTAGCCACCGATCTGCAGCAGCACCCGGTCGCCGACCACGTACATGTTGGGGATGGCGCGCGCCTCTTTGATCTCCGGACTGGTCCACAACAGTTTGCCGCTGTTGCGATCGTACTTCTTCACGTATTGGCTTTTCTTGTTGCTCATGTCCAATACGTAGAGATCGTCACCCACGATCACAGGGTCGGCCACGGCATGGTACACGCCGAATTTCTTCGCTCCCGCGGGTGCCCCCACGATCTTGTCGGGTGTGAAATCGAACGCGGCCGTGTAGATGTTGGCGCCAGTGTTCAGGTCATAAACCTGCATGCCGTTCATGCGCAGGAACACCTTGTCGCCCACCACGCTCAGGTCGTAGAGGAAATCCTTGCTGATCACTTTGCGTTCGGCGCGGCCCACGTAGGTGTTCTCCCAAAGGATGTTGCCGTTGGCCAGGTCGATCTTCACGATCTGGTTCTTGAAGCCCGTGAAGAACGCCGCCAGGTTGCCAGGCACGAAATTCACCATCACCAGTTTACCGTCGGGGGTGGATACGTATTGACCGGCAACGCCCTTGAACTTGTCGGTGCTCCACATTTCCTCGCCGGTCTTGGCCTTCACGAACACGAGGCGCTCCTTCAGCGAGATGGCGAACCCATCCTTTTCTGGGATGTACACCACGTTCTCGTCGGAAAGGTTCTGGTACTTGTCGGTATGCCACAACATTTTGCCGGTGGCCAGTTCAAGCACCGCGATCTGGTCCTTGCCCATCTT
>JAEYWT010000065.1 GCA_023428865.1 Bacteroidota bacterium
TCACGTCATTCCCTTAGCATGGAATATGTGATAGAACTGCCGCCATCTTGCTTGTCAGAATATGCTATTCAACGAACTGCACAGCAGGTGCTTCGGAACGAACTGAAAAAATCAGGTGCCGGAGGAAGGATCGGCCACCTTGTTACATGGATGGAGCCTTGATGACTTACTCCTTCACCACACGTGTGCGCCCCACGATAGCCCCTTCAATGGAGCTAATAACCACCGCGTAGGCTCCGGGAGCCAGGCCGCCCATGTCGATCCGTACTGTCGCCTCATTGGTGTAGCTCCGCTCGTGCGCAAGCCTACCCGTTGCATCGAAGAGGTGAATGGTCATGCCACCTTCAAGCTGACCTGAAAAACCTGCCAGATCAAGGCTGAGCACATCTGTCACCGGGCTTGGCCAGGCATGAACGGAACTTCTTGCACGCCCACAAGGCTGTGCAACCACCACGGGTAGTCGTTCGACCGTACCATCGGTATCGAATTGCATTAACCTGTAGTAGAGCGGCAACTGAACCGATATAGGGTCGTAGTAAGTGTACTGAAGCGGCATTTGACTGTTCCCAGCGCAGGATACTGTGCCAAGCGTTATCCAATCCGCCGCATCCAACGAACGTTCCACCAAAAAGCCTGCACAATTCCGCTCGGTCGCCGTGGTCCATTCGAATCGAACACCGCTACCATAACACGTGGCGCGTTGATCGAGAAGTTCAACGGGTAATAGCCCACACACGCCATACTCTGTTTTCACACTTGGCACCTGGTCGTCGTGGATACCATGGTAGTACCACCGCCCAAAGACACGCCCATCCAACAAGGTAGCCGGGTGATACCGAACGCGTGTACGCCATGCCGGATGTGAGGTGGATCCGATCGCCGTGCTCAACACACGCTTCAGCTCGGTCCCCGAAAGGCCGGTATCGGTCCAACCCGCATCTTGCCCGGAAGAACCGGTCCAGTTGGAGAACGGCGCTCCTTGGAACGGCGGTGCATGCCCTTTGTACTCCCATACCAACTTAGCACGTCCACGCCCCATGGAGGACCATACATCCTGCCCTATGCCCCACGAACAATCACTCTGGAATGTTCCGTTCCCGGTCTGTACAGGAGTTGATAGATCACTTCGATATTGCCGTGTACGCGCTTGTCGCGCACGGTTCAGATTCCCTGTGTACAGCGCAACGAAGCCTTCCATGGTCTGTCCATTGGTATAGCCTGGGACACCGATGATCACATCGCCGTAGCCATCACCATTCACATCACCCGCACCGGAAAGGGCGTAACCAAGATTCCTGTTCACCGCGCCGCCCAAGGCCGTCCATGCTGCGCTGGTGGAAAGCCCCGTGGCAGAACCATGGTAAACGGAAGCACGGCCTTCACCCAGGTACGCCTGTGCATAGCGATACCCACCCACGATCACGTCGGAATAGCCATCACCGTTCACATCACCCGCACCGGCAGCAGAACTTCCCCAATAGGCTCCGGGGAAATCACTTTCAACGTGCCACACCGGTGCAGCACCCAAACCATTCAACGAACCATGGTATACGTATGAACGCCCTTCGCTGGCTTCGCCGTTGTTGTACTGGTAGGCGCCGATCACCACATCGCTGAACCCGTCGCCGTTCACATCACCAGCGAAGCTCACATCGTACCCGAATTCGGCACCAGCTTTATCTCCGTATTGCACCCAAGCTGGCGTAGCGAGCAGGCCCACGCCAGACCCTCTGAACAGGTACACCGCACCACATTGGCCAAGCCCGCCTTCATCGTGCCGCTGGGCTCCCACAAGGATGTCGTCATAGCCATCGGCATCCACATCACCACCACCAGCGACCATGCTGGCGTAGTCTGCTGATAACTGTGTACCGAAAGCCGACCATGAAGCCGTTGTGGATAGACCGGCCGGGCTGCCGTAATAGCCGTAGATCGCCCCCATTCCATTCTCTTGATACGCTCCAACGATGATATCGGTGTAGCCATCCCCGTTCACGTCTCCCGCACTGCTCACAGCCCCTCCATAACGACCCGCAGCCACAGACCCGGAAACTCGCCAATGGTAGGCCGCACCCAAGCCGCTTGCCGAGCCTAGGTACACATAGGCCCTACCACGGAAACTGTCGTATCGGTAGGCTCCAATGACCACATCCGAATAGCCATCGCCGTTCACATCGCCGGCGCTGGATACACTATAACCGAAATCCTCACCAGCCGATGACCCCGTAGCGGACCAATAGGTAGTGGATAGTCCCGTCGAAGAACCCAGGTATACCCGCACTTCATTGATCCCCGGCAGACCCACGATCACATCCGCGAATCCGTCGCCGTTCACATCACCAGCATGCGAAACGCTCGAACCCATGATCGCATTGGCGATATCGGGCTGCTGGCTCCATACTGCTGCCGTAGGTGTGCTCAGAACATCAGGGCCACCCTGGTAAACACCAAAACGCCCTTGGCCACCTTGCTCGGGAATGCCGATCACAAGATCACTGATGCCATCTCCGTTCGCATCACCAGCGGTGTGTACGGCAAAACCCAACTGCGCACTCGCCTGTGCTCCATTGTAGGTCCGATACGCTGAAGTGAAATGGGATCCGGCAACTGCGCCACCAATGAACACCAATACCTGCCCGCCATCGGTGAAACTGCCATCGTGCAGCGGAGCACCCACCGCGACATCGGCATATCCATCCGCATTCACATCTCCCAACAAGGAAACTGAAGTACCCAGCCGCGCCGATGCCTGCGTGCCGTTGAAGATCGAAGTGGCCGTGGCTTCGATACCACCGCTACCACCTCGGAAACCGTACAACCGACCACGTCCGGTGCTGTATCCGGGCGCACCAACGAGCAGATCGCTGTACCCATCGCCATTCATGTCTCCAGCAGAAGAGACCGCGTAACCGAAGTGTACGTTGGACGATGGACCGTCGCGTGTCATCGAAAGCGCTAACCCGGAGCCGTTGCCATGGAACACCGTGATCCGCCCGCGATCGGTCAATGTTGCATCGTAGTACGGCTCACCTACCACCACATCACTGCGCCCATCGCCGTTCAGATCACCCGCACCGGCCACGCTGAAGCCGAGCTGGGCATTGTCCTGCGTGCCACTCCACGTCCACAATGGTGCTGCCACCAATCCCGTTCCCAACGCACCTCGGTAGCAATAGACCTTGCCCCGGTCCGTTCCCAGCTCGTTGGCCAGCGGAGCACCCACCAGGATGTCGCTCACATTGTCGTTGTTCACATCACCGGCCAGCGCCACACAGCTGCCGAAACCAGCGCCTGCCTCACCGCCCAAGGTGGTCCATGCGGGTGTAAGCTGAAGGCCCGTAGCAGAACCGTGATAAACGAACACCGCACCCTGCCCGGCATGGCCTGGAGCGCCGATGATGATATCACTGTAACCATCACCGTTCACATCACCCGCAGTGGAAACACTGTGGCCGAAACGCGCATTGGCCATGGTGCCGTTCATGATCCACGCGAAGGTGCCGGAGAGGCCTGTAGCCGAACCAAGGAATACCATTACCCGACCAGCATCGGTGTTCGCACCGTTGTCGTAGTCCGGCATACCAACGATCACATCGCTGTATCCGTCTCCGTTCACATCGCCCGCAGTCGCCACGCTGGCACCGAAACGCTCGCCAGGCTGGAGCCCATCCACCAAGAGGTCTGCCACTGTGGGCAATGGGGTGCCGGTGCCCGCAACCGTGCGCCATGGCAAGCCCATCCAGAGCAGCCCGCACAACGCGAGCTGAACCCCGCCCAGACTTAATCGCATCTTAGACCCCTTCATGCAGAACCAAAGTACCCGCCTATGTTAAGGCATTGTCTCCAGATGGGGCGAACTGTTGAAGGTGAAATGGATCGGCCAGCCTACAGGAGCAGGGAACCAAAGTAGGTCTGTCCCTACCTTCACCGCCATGTATTTCGCACCTCGCAGCGCCCGCATTTCCCGCTTGGCGCTCTTCGCTTTCCTCCTCCCACTTCACACCTTCGCCCAGCGCCCACCCGCACAACCCAATGCCGCCGAGATCCTGCACAAGATGCAGAAGCTCAACGTGCTGGGCAGTGTGCTGTACATCGTGGCGCACCCCGATGATGAGAACACCCGCCTGATCACCTGGCTGGCCAACGGCAAGAAGGTGCGCACCGGCAACCTCAGCCTTACGCGCGGCGATGGCGGCCAGAACCTGATCGGCCCCGAGCTCGGTGATGCGCTGGGCATCATCCGCACGCAGGAACTGATGGAGGCGCGCCGCATCGATGGTGGTGAGCAGTTCTTCACCCGCGCGGTGGATTTCGGCTTTTCCAAGAACGCCGTCGAGAGCTTTGAGAAGTGGGGCAAACAAGAAGTGCTGAGCGATGTGGTGCGCGTGATCCGCACCTTCCGGCCCGATGTGATCATCACGCGGTTCGCGCCTGACCGTTCAGCGGGACATGGCCACCACGAGGCCAGCGCCATCCTCGCCGCAGAAGCCTTCGACCTGGCGGGTGACCCGAAAGCCTTTCCGGAACAACTGAAGGAAGGCCTGGAAGTGTGGCAGCCGCGCCGCCTCTTCTTCAACGGCAGCACGTGGTGGAAGAAGGACCTGGCCGAATTCGCGAAGACCGATGCGGATTGGTTCACGGTGGATGTGGGCGGCTACGACCCGCTGCTGGGCGTGAGCTACACCGAACTCGCCGGCCGCAGCCGCAGCATGCACAAGAGCCAGGGGTTCGGTGCGGCGGAAACGCGCGGGGAACAGTTGGAGTACTTGAAGTTCCTCAAAGGTGATCGCCCCAAGACGAAGGATATTTTCGAGGGGATCGATATGACGTGGGGAAGGGTGAAGGGTGGCGCGGAGCTGGGTCGGTTGGTTGAGAAGATGATCGCGGGTTTCGACCCGACCGCACCTCAGAAGAGCGTAGCGGCTTTGGCGGAGTTCGAGACAACGCTTGGCCAACATCGGAATGCCTGGGATGCCATCAATAAGTGCTTTGGACTGAACGACCTGACCGGATTGAGCATCGAAGTTCTATCTACGAAACCATGGATAGCCTTGACCGATTCACTGCTTGCTCGCGTGGAATTGGTCAATAGAAGCGATCGTCGTTTGGAGTGGGATGCTCAGCCCAACTATAGAGGACAGTGGTTCCCTCACGACCATTCGATTGGAATCTACGGCCAAGAGGGTAGGTCCGAGAGCATTGCATCGCCTCCTTGGAAACTGAACGACATCATTGATGAACCGGACTGGCTGAGGGAGAAACATGGCAATCTCTACGTATCGTCCAGACTCGATCTTATTGACCCCACGGAAACTGAGAGGGGGTATATGTTCTATTCCTCCTTCCGGGATGCGTCAGGAAGCACCTGTAATCCGTCCACACCACTGACTTATAAGTGGGTCGACCGCGTAGCCGGTGAACGCATCCGCCCCGTCTACATCACACCAGTCGCCTCGGTCATCCCAAAAGTGAACAACCTGATCGCACGCGGCGGCACACAGACCATCGAGGTGGAAGTGGAAGCGCTTACCGACAGCCTCGCCGGAAAACTCAACATCACGCTGCCCGAAGGCTGGGGCACCACGAAGGACATCAAGCTCGTGAACATCGCGAAGCGCAACGAACGGCAGAGCATCACTTTCCAATTGATGCCTTCGGCGAACGCCAAGGCCGGTGCGGCCAAGTTCGAGTTCGTTGGTCCCAAAGGCACCGCCGATCGAACCCTGCATGAGATCGACTACCCGCACATCATGCCGCAGGTGTACTACACGCCCGCCGAAGTGAAGCTGGTGCCGCTGGATCCCGCTAAGGCGGGACAAGGTGTCCAGACCACCGCGAAGACCGTGGGCTACATCAAAGGCGCGGGGGATGATGTGCCGCAAGCCTTGGAGCAGCTCGGCGTCACCGTGGAGATGATCGACCCGGCGTTGATCACTGCGGAGAGCCTGAAGAAGTTCGACGCCATCGTCACCGGCATCCGTGCGTACAACACGGCGAAGGAGTTGAAGCATGCCCATCCCATGCTGATGAAGTACGTGGAGGATGGCGGCACACTGGTGATCCAGTACAACACCTCGCCGCGCTTCAGTGTGTCCGGCGTGGAAGACTTCGTGATCGACCCGACGACGCTCGGCCCCTATCCGTTCAAGATCACCCGCGACCGTGTGACGGTGGAAGAAGCACCCGCGACCTTCCTCGATCCGAAGCATCCGTTGTTGAACACACCGAACCAGATCACGGCATCCGACTTCGATGGCTGGGTGCAGGAACGCGGCCTCTACTTCCTCGGCGAACTGGATCCAAACTACACACCGCTGATCGCTTGGAACGATCCTGGTGAGCAACCACTGAATGGCGGATTGATCACTTGCGACTACGGCAAAGGACGCTATGTGTACACGGGCATCAGCTTCTTCCGGCAGCTGCCAGCGGGCGTGCCGGGGGCGTATCGGCTATTCGCGAATCTGATCAGCCCGAGGGGAGGAAAATGATGGTGTGAAGAGGAAAGAATGAAGAATGTAAAATGTAGCATGTAGAAACTCAAACGGCTGGCGCATGGAAAGGAAATACGATATAGAAGAGCGATGCTGTGTGTTCGCAGCGGCAGTGGTGAAGCACACCGACAATATGCCGAACACCAAAGCCGGGAATCATCGCGCTGGACAGTTGCTCCGGAGCGGAACGGCACCAGCATTGCACTATGGCGAAGTACAAGGAGCGGAGTCCCCGAAGGACTTCATCCACAAGATGAGCGGCGCGTTGAAGGAGCTGCGCGAATCGAAGAACAACCTTCGCGTGCAGGTCCTCGCCGGCATGATGGATGTGAAGAACCATGAACACGGCTGGCTCATCCAAGAGTGCGGAGAACTAGTAGCCATCTTCACCGCAAGCATCAAGACCGCAGAACGTAACAACCCAAGGAAGTGAGGCTGACCTAGCAGGTCGCATCATTCGCACTTCTACATTCTTCATTCTACATTTTACATTCCTCACACCCACCCCGCAGTGCACTGGCTCGACTGGCTTATCCTCCTCGCCACACTCGGCTTCATCGTGGGCTACGGCATATGGCGCACACGTGGCACGAACACGGCGTCGCGCTACTTACGCGGCGATAACGAAGACCGCTGGTGGGCGGTGACGCTCAGCGTGATGGCCACGCAGGCTAGCGCGATCACCTTCCTCAGCACACCCGGCCAAGGTTTTTTGGACGGCATGGGTTTCGTGCAGTTCTACTTCGGTATGCCACTGGCCATGGTAGTGATCGCGTGGGTCTTCATCCCGCTCTACTACAAGTGGAACGTGTACACGGCATACGAGTTCATCGGCAAACGCTTCGATGAGCGCACACGCCTGCTCACCGCGATCCTCTTTCTGATCCAACGCGGACTGAGCACCGGCCTCACCATCTACGCACCGAGCATCGTGCTGAGCACCGTGCTGGGCTGGCCGCTCAGCTGGACTTGTGTGTTCATCGGCGGGCTCGTGATCCTCTACACCACCACCGGCGGTGCCAAGGCGGTGGGCATCACCCACAAGCAACAGATGGCCGTGATGTTCGGCGGCTTGTTCGTTGCCTTCTATTTCCTCTTGAAGCAGATCGGTGAGCATGCCACTTTCAACGAAAGCCTTCATCTGGCCGGAGCGCTGGGCAAGATGAACATCATCGACACCACGTGGGACCCTGCGACGAAATACACCGTGTGGAGCGGCTTGATCGGCGGCTTATTCCTGCAGCTCTCCTACTTCGGAACCGATCAAAGCCAAGTGCAGCGCTACCTCGGCGGACAAACCATCCGCCAGGCACGTGTCGGCTTGGTGACCAACGGGCTGTTGAAGATCCCCATGCAGTTCTTCATCCTGCTGATCGGCGTGCTGGTGTTCGTGTTCTACTTATTCAACCCCAGCCCTGTGCATTGGAACAAAGCCAACATAGAAGCTGTGACCGCTGATCCGTACGCACCCCCGTTCGGCCCACAACTTCAGGAGAAACACGCCGCGAACACGACTACGCTGAACAAGGCGGCTTTAGAATGGGTCCAGGCCCACCGTTCCGGTCTGCCGACAGACAACGGACAGTTGACTACCGCCCTGGAACAGGACCAACTGCTGCGCGAAGCCTACAGCACCGAGCTGAAGGTCGATCTCAAAGGCGCAGAGACCAACGACAAGGATTACATCTTCATCACGTGGGTGATGGATCATCTGCCCATTGGCTTGGTGGGCCTTTTATTGGCGATGATCTTCAGTGCGGGCATGGGCAGTACCAGTTCGCAACTGAGCGCCTTGGCCACCACGGCCGTGGTGGATGTGTTCAAGAAGCAATGCAGTGGTTACGACCAGGTGCTGGCCACCAAATGGGCCACGGTGGCCTTCGGTGTGTTGGCCCTGCTCTTCGCCTCCATTTTCCCACTTTTCGACAACCTCATCCAGGCGGTGAATATCCTTGGATCGCTCTTCTACGGC
>JAEYWT010000132.1 GCA_023428865.1 Bacteroidota bacterium
GGCAACTACACCATCTCCGCTGCTAGCAACTATCCATACGCCCTGTCCACTACACCAGCAGAGCATACGGCCAACGTCCCCAACATGGGCGATGCGGATACAGACAACGACTTCGCTGTTACCCTCATCCCAGACATCCAAGATCTTCGTGTACACCTTTACGCCGATCCCGCGCGCCCCGGCTTCGACAACCAAGTGTACCTGCGCTGCGAGAACTACGGTACCACGGCGGTGGATGCGACCGTGACCTTCACATTCGACGTAGACCAGACCTGGCTTGGCAGTTCTGTGGCGCCCACCACCACGATCGGCAACACCGCAACATGGAGCTTCCCTGCCATGCCCATCGGTGCTGTGCAACAGATCGTAGTGGACCTGAACACCGCGGCTATTGTGCCGCTAGGAACAGCCGTCACCCACACCATGATCGCTGATCCGACGAGCACTGATGAGACTCCACAGGACAACGTGTATGCATTCAACGACAGCGTGGTGGGCAGCTACGACCCCAACGACAAACTGCTTTCCCCCGCCGTACTTACACCAATTGATGTGGCACTAGGCGAAACACCGATCGAATACACCATCCGTTTCCAGAACACAGGCACCTACCATGCCGAGCGTGTGGTGATCCTCGACACCCTTTCCTCGGAGCTACAGTGGGAGAGTATGCGCTTCATCGCCAGCAGCCATGCGCACAACTGGTACATCACCGATGGCGTCTTGCACGTGATCCACAACAACATCATGTTGCCAGAAAGCAATGCGAACGAGCCGGCAAGCCACGGCTTCTTCACCTTCAGCATGCTGCCCAAGACCAACCTTGGCAACGGTGCTGTGATCGAGAACATCGCGCATATCGTCTTCGACTTCAACGAGCCGATCGTGACAGAGCCAGCGGTGTTCATGGTGGATATCGGTGCGGGGATCGCTGCAACAACGAATGGCAATGCCCTTCACGTTCACCCTAATCCGGCGCAGGATCGCATTCAGTTGACGAACGGAATGATCTTGCCCTATCGGATCATGAACGCCTTGGGGCAGCCGATGCAACAAGGGTTGTTAGCACCAGGTGCTTGGCTGGATGTGCAAGCATTGCCAGCAGGTGCCTACATCATGGAAACGACAGAGGCCGATGCACGCACCAGCCTCCGATTCCTAAAGCAATAAGACCTTAGCCGATCGCCTTTACCAAGCGTTCGGTGATCTCGTTGAGGGAACCCACGCCGTCGATGGCCTTGTACTTCCCTTGTACCGTGTAGAATTCCTTGAGCGGCGAGGTCTTGTTCTCGTACTCGCGAATGCGATTGCGGATCACGGCTTCGTTCTGATCATCGGCACGGCCGCTGGTGGTACCACGCCCCAACAGGCGCTTCACTAGCTCTTGCTCGGGCACTTCCAAGGCGAGCATGGCCACGATGGGTTCGCTCTTCGCGTTCAGCATTTCGTCCAACGCTTCGGCTTGCGCCTTGGTACGGGGAAAGCCATCGAAGATGAAGCCCTTGGCATCGAGGTGTGCTTCGATCTTGTTGCGGATCATGCCGATGACGATATGATCGGGCACCAGATCACCACGATCCATGAGCTCCTTGGCCGCAACGCCGAGTTCGGTCTCCTCCTTGATCTCCCCGCGCAATAGATCGCCGGTGCTGAGATGGACCAAGCCATACCGTTCTATGAGGAATGCACTTTGTGTGCCTTTACCAGCCCCCGGAGGGCCGAAAAGGACGAGGTTGAGTTTTGACATGGTCATTAGGATAGGATGCGGTAGATCCCCGGGAGGTTGCGGCCCAGACCATCATGGTCGAGGCCCGAACCCACTACGAACGCGTTGGGGATGCTCACCGCCACATGTTCAATGGCGATGTCCTGCTTGTACGCATCTGGTTTGAACAGCAGGGTGGCGATGCTGGCGCTGGCCGGGTGATGGTCGGCGAGGGCATCGAGGATGTGTTTGACGGTGTTGCCGGTATCTACGATGTCTTCGAGCACCACCACGTGGCGGCCTTCGATGCGTTCGTTGAGGCCGATGAGGTCGGTGACGCGCCCGGTGCTGCTGGTACCGAGGTAGCTGGCCACCTTCACGAAGGTGATCTCGCACTCGATGTCCAAGCGCTTCATCAGCTCCGCAGCGAAGAAGAAGGCACCGTTGAGCACGCCGATGAAGAGCGGCCGTTTGCCCTGGTACTTCGCACGCAGCTCACCGGCCAGGCGATCCACGGCAGCGTTGACCTCCTCTTCGGAGATGAAGAGTTCGAATTCCAGGTCGTGCAGTTTCACGCGGCTCATGTACGGGTTCGGCAAAGAAGGGGCGAAGGTAATGATCGGTGGTTGGGCGGATGCTTGTGGCAAAAGCCGTCGGACTTATGCTCCAACCCCCTACTTTCGGTGCGATGCGTTCCCTTCTCTTCGCGCTAAGCGCCGCCCTTGCCACCAGTTGCCTGGCCGGTGGTGAACTGCTGCCTGCGGGTGCCCGCTTCGCTGGCATGGGCTATACCGGCCTTACCACAGCCGACCTTTGGAGCATTCGGCTGAACCCAGCGGGCCTTGCTGGTCTCGACAAACCGATGGCCGGCGTATTCTACCAAAGCCATTGGCTCTCCAAAGACCTGGCACAACAAGGCTTGGCGGTGGCAGTACCCTTGGGCAAAGGCACTTTCGGCATTTCGGGGGATCGGTTCGGATATTCGCTATACAACGAGACCAAGGTGAGCGCCGCCTATGCCATGCGTTTCGGTGAAGGGCTGCGCGCTTCCGTGCAAGTGAACTACCTCGGTGTTCGCTTGGGAGAGATCTACGGCAGTGCGAGCGCTTTCGCTGCGGAAGTGGGTATGCAGGCGCGGCTCACGGATGCCTTGTGGATCGGTGCGCATGTCTACAACCCCACCCGCGTGAAGATCGGTGGACCGTACGATGATCGGATCCCCACGTTGCTGCGCGCTGGATTCGGATACACCTTCAGCAAGAAACTGCTGATGACCCTGGAGGCCGAGAAGGACATTGACCAACCCGAGCGTATGCGTATGGGTATGGAATATCACCCGAACGACGTGCTCTACCTGCGCACGGGTATCACCACCGGACCCGCGCAGGGGCATTTCGGCGCGGGTTTCCGGTTGAAGCGTGTAGACATCGACCTAGCGGTGGCCGTACGATCGCAACTGGGCACCACGCCCATCATCGGCCTGAACTACCGGTTCGAATGACGCGGATCCTCACTGGCTTCGTATTGCTGTGGATGTGCGTGCCATAGTTCGCGCAGGTGGACGGCGTACCGCGTGACATCATCGAGCAACGCATAGAAGCGGCGGCCGAGCAGCTGGGCGGTGAGGCCGACCTGAGCAACCTCTTTGAGATCCTCACCGATCGCTACTTGGATCCGATAGACCTGAACCACACCGATGCGCAGGAGTTGAGCACGATCCTGCTGCTCACCGATGTGCAGATCAGTGACATTCTACAACACAAACAGCGCTACGGTCGTTTCCTGACCATCTACGAACTGCAGACCTTGAACAGCATGGATCCGCGCACCATCCGGCTGATCATGCCTTTCGTTCAGGTGCGCGAGAACCCCTTGGGCAGCACGGCTTCGCTGCGCGAGATCTTCAAGAACGGCACGCACGAGATCACCCTGCGCAGTACGATGAACATCGAATCGCGCCGGGGCTTCATGCATCGCCCGAACTTCTTCGGCAAGCCCTACGCCTACCCCAATGGCAGTGAACTTCCTGACTTCGACGACCCCAACGTGGTGGACTCGCTGAAGCGGAACAACAAAGTCTACCTGGGCAGTCCGTACCGGGTATACACGCGTTACCGGTTCCGCTACCGTCAGAACATCAGTTTCGGTTTCACGGCGGAAAAGGATGAAGGGGAGGAATTCTTCAGAGGCACCCAACCGAACGGCTTCGACTTCTACAGCGCCCACTTGTTCGTGCGCAACATCGGGCGATTGAAAGCCCTGGCCATCGGCGATTACCAAGCCCAGTTCGGGCAGGGCCTCACCTTCTGGAACGGCTTGGGTTTCGCGGCGAAGAGCAGTTTCACCATGAACGTGAAACGCAATGCACCCGGCCTGGCGCCGTACACCAGCGTGAACGAGAACCTCTTCCTACGCGGCGCAGGAGCCACCTTCGAAGTAGGCAAGCATTTCGAGGTAACGGCCTTCGCATCGCGCAAACGGATCGATGCCAACGTGCAGTCCGCAGCGGCCTCGGCGGAAGACAGCCTAGGCATCAACCAAGGCAGTGAGGTCATCTTCAGCAGCTTCTTGGAAGATGGTTTCCACCGGACCTACAACGAGGTATCGCGGAAGGATGCGTTGGGCGAGACCATCCTGGGTGGGCATGCAGTGTACAAACAACGCAACATGAGCGTGGGTGCCACCATGGCGCATGTGGAATACACCGGCGACCTGAACCGCAACGCAAGGCCCTACAACCAGTTCGATTTCAACGGAGGGCAGAACACCACGGCCGGTGTGGACTGGAACGTACTATACCGCAACCTCACCTGGTTCGGCGAAGCGGCCACCAGCGCCAATGGCGGCATGGCCATGAACACCGGTGTACTGGTATCGTTGGACAAACGCGTGAGCATGAGCATGCTCTACCGCAATTACGGGCGCGACTTCCACGGCTTGTACAGCGTGGCTTTCGCCGAGGGCACCAACCCTTGGAACGAACGCGGATTGTTCACCGGCATCGAGATCAGGCCCAACCGCAAGTGGACCATCAACGGGTATTTCGATCAATTCACCTTCCCCTGGTTGCGTTACCTCACCGATGCGCCCAGCAGTGGTTTCGATTGGCTGGCCCAAGTGAACTGGCGACCGAGCAAGCAGGTGGAGGTCTATGGTCGTATACGCCACCAAGACCGCGCACGCAATACGGCCGAAGACGTTGATGGCATTGATCCGTTGGTGCGTGTGGAACAGACCAACTACCGACTGAACGCAAGCTACAAGGTAAGTGAGTCGGTAAGTCTGCGCACCCGTGTGGAGACCGTGGATTTCCAACGCGGCTCCTCTCCGTTGAGGCACGGATTCCTCCTGTACCAGGACATCGTACATCGCCCGCTGAGCAGTCCACTGGAACTCACCTTACGTTTCGCGCTCTTCGACACCGAAGGCTACGACTCACGCATCTATGCCTACGAGAACGACCTGATCGGCGTCTTCAGCATACCACCTTACTATGGTCGTGGCATCCGCTGGTATGGCATGGTGCGCTTAACACCACTTCGTCGTGTGGACATCTGGTTGCGTTACGGTGCGTTCATCTTCCAGGAACAGAATTCCATCAGTAGTGGCTTGCAGGAGATCAACGGCAATGTGCGCAGCGATCTGAAGATGCAAGTGCGTTGGATCTTCTAAGAGATGGCCCTGCATCACATCCGTATAGACCGCACCAACAGCACGGCCATCCTGAGCGGAAGCACGATGCCGCGCCTCGAATTCCGCCAGGCGTTGTTCCGCACACGCGAATCGGGGTGGCAGCGCAGGCTCTACACAGCGGCCATCGTGGTCACCACCACTGCCCATGGGCCGGAGAACAGACGGCTTGCGGTAGACCACCAGAACTTCCGGTTCTCGTTGCTCTACAACGCGTCCTGGCCCGAACCGTTGTTCCTGGACATCCGGCGCTGGCCATACAAACCGTTGGAACTGCGCGAAGATGCACCGGTGGTCTCTTGGAGCATCGAACTGCGCCTGCGCGACCTGCGGCTGGCCGAAGATGAATGGGTGGAAGTGGTCTTCCTGGGCTAGACCGGCACCACTCAACTACCTTTACCGACCACGTACCCGCCATGCGCGCATTCCTTCTGGCCTTACTGTGCTGTGCAAGCCTCGGCAGCCACGCCCAGCTGAACAACTGGGACCCCACCTGGTACCCCACGGACAGCACCTTGGTCTTCCATGACGACCTGGACTATTACCTGAACGCGTACACCAAGAAGGACATCAATGTGATGCGCAAACAGGTGAACATCTGGCGCATGAACTTCGACAAGTTGATGCGGCAGACCATCCGCGATCTGCGCACCTACAGCGAAGGTGGAGGCATGGTGCCGCACACGCACGACTTCAGCCTGCCGGTGGCGCAGGATGGCAGCACCTACACCCTTAGTCAGATCAATGGAAAAGTGCGTGCGTTCATGTTCGGCAGCATCACCAATCCGCCATCGCGCTTTCAATTGGAGCGTTGGTCGCAGCTGGTGAAGAAGTATGCCAAGGAAGAGGTGCAGCTCTTCGTGGTCTATGGCGATGAGCTACACCCTGGCGACAACAAGAAATTCAAAGCATACCCGAAACCCAAGAGCGAATACGAGAAGCTGACCTATGCGCAGGAATTCGCCCAGCAAGGAACATTACCCGTATTGGTGGATGGCTTGAACAACGCCACCTTCAACGCTTATGGCAAAGCCCCGAACGGTGCCTACCTCGTGGACAAGGATGGAACCCTCGTATTCCGCGGCACCTGGGCCGATGCGCGGAAAATGGAGCACATGATCGACACGCTCTTGAAGTGGTACAAGGCCGGGAAGCCGAAGGGGTATGTAGCACAGTAGTGCTAGGCACATCTTTCCCCGCCAAGATCAAGGTCAGCATATTGACCTACACCTTCACTTCCTTCCACTTGCCTCGTTGGAATAAGTAGGCGCTGAGCACAGCGAGGAAACTCTCGCTCATGGGCACCGCAGAGAATGCGCCGTAGGCCCCCCAGTTCAAGTATTGCGAGAGGAACCAGGCCAACGGGATCTGGATCAGCAGGAAACAGAAGGCGTTCATCCAAGTGGGTGTCATGGTATCGCCTGCACCATTGAAAGCTTGTGCGAACACCATACCATAGCCGTAGAAGAAGTACCCGAGACAAAGGATGCGCAGCGCTGAAATGGCGTATTCGGCCACGGCACTTTCCGTCGTGAAGAAGCTCACGAGCCAGGGCGTGGTAAGCCAGAAGAGAATGGCCACGCACACCATGTACATCATGTTGATGTGGCCGCAATACCAAGCGC
>JAEYWT010000172.1 GCA_023428865.1 Bacteroidota bacterium
CTGCAACACCGTGGTGCCGAGGTAAATGAAGTCAGCCACCCGTTGGTCGTATTGGAGCGATATCGCCGTGGGCAGCCCCACGCGCAGGCCTTGGGTGCGCGACCAACGGGTGGCAGTGCCTAGCAAGCTGTCCACCCCTTCCACGCCACGCACGCGCATATCCTGGTGATCGGGAATAGTGAGTGTACCGGCGGAAATGGCACCGGCTTCGGCGTTCTGGTAGCGGATACCACCCAGGTCGATCAGCGAAACGCCGATGCGGTAGCGGTAGCGCATGGGTGTGCATCCGGCGCCTCCGCGATGGGGCCGATAGCCATCCACTTCGGACAAGGTTCGTTCGAAGGTGAAACCCAGATCGGCGCCCCAGCCCGAACCGGCATTCATGGCCGGAGCGGCATAACCGTAACGAGTAGTGACATCATGGATATCCAGTCGGGCGGTATCGTGAACGGTGTAGTCGAGCGAGGTGATCTGGAACGCACCGGCGCTATGGCCCATGAGGTAACGGGCGCCCACCCCAGCGCTAAGCAGGTTGAACCCTTCGGCCTTGATGATGTGTGCATAGTTGACACCCGCCTCCGTCCACGCCGCGCCCAGAACGCGTAACCTGCTATCACTATAGCGCACGCCATGTTGCGGTGCGTAGTTGAGCCCTTGGAAGATGAAATTGCCCAGTTCCGGGGAAACGCCCGAAGCGCTCACGAAGGCGCGGGACCTTACACCAACACCGATGGTTCCACGGCCGAGCGCCACGGATACCGCTGGCCCCAGCATATTCGCCGAGACCGTAGCACGATGGGTGCGTGCCAGATCCAGCGACCGCATCACCAATCGCCCCTCACCAGCGGTAGCGAAACCCGAGCGGAATTCATTCAACAGGGGATCCTGCCGCCCCGTCCAGGCCACTAGGCTGTTCCAGGCGAACACATCTGCCCCGGCCAGCCGGATATCCATCCACGGCCATTGACCGGCCGTACGGGCGGGATTGATGAAGGCCACATCGGTACCACCGAAGTTGCTGTGCAGCAGGCCGAAGCGCTCCTGAGCCCGAAGCGGGAACGCCAGAAGGAGCAACAGGCCGGAGAGAAGGCGTGCGTGCATGGCCGCGTTATACGCGGACGGAAGCCTTGGGGTTGGCGGAACGCTCGGTCTCATAATCAACTACCGCCACACCACCATGTTCAAAACTCGCCGAGTTACCAACATGGGCGAGAGGGTTTGTAGCCTGTTCTTTGTGATCACTAAGCGTTGACCCAACGTTTAGACCAACGGAACACATGCGCCTCACCTACTACGGCCAGTCCTGCATCAGCGTACAAACTGCAGGGCTACATCTGCTCTTCGATCCGGCCATTGGTGCAAACCCGCTGGCGCAGGGCAAGGTTGACGTAGGAAGCATACCGGCAGATTTAGTGCTGCTCACACACGGACACGGCGACCATGTATTCGATGCCGAAGCCATCCTGAAGTGCACCGGAGCCAAACTGCTGAGCAACTACGAGATCGTGGAGTGGTTCGCAGCCAAGGGCATCACCACCGGGGTACATATGAACCTAGGTGGAAGCACCACGGTGGATACACTTCGGATCAAGTACGTGAACGCGATCCACAGCAGTCAGCTACCCGATGGTAGCTACGGTGGAAGTGCAGGAGCCTTCGTGGTGCAAGGGCCTGAAGGCAACTTCCACCATGCGGGCGACACCGCCTTGACCATGGATATGCAGCTGCTGAAGCGTTACCAGCTCAAGTTCGCATGCCTGCCCATAGGCGACACCTTCACCATGGATGTGGATGATGCCGTGGAAGCCGCACGCCTCATGGGAGTGGACCAAGTAGTGGGCATCCACTACGACAGCTTCCCTCCTATCCGCATTGACCATACCAAGGCCCGCGAGACCTTCCGCAAAGCAGGCATCACCCTGCATCTCTTGGATATCAACGAAAGCATCGAACTCTGACCCGCAAGGGCGCGCCAACACCCAAACCAAAGACCATGGCCAAGATCATTTCCATCGTGAACCAGAAAGGTGGTGTGGGCAAGACCACCACCGCCATCAACCTGGCCGCCAGCTTGGGCGTGCTGGAGCGCCGCACCCTGCTGGTGGATGCCGACCCGCAAGCCAACGCCACCAGCGGTGTAGGTATCGATCCGCGCAACGTGAAGGCCAGCATCTACGAGTGCATCATCAACAACGCAGCTGCCACGGATGTGATCGTGGGCACGGACAACCCGAACATGGACATCATGCCGGGCCACATCGACCTGGTGGGTGCGGAGATCGAGATGATCGACATGCCCGACCGGGAACAGCAACTGAAGAAAGTGCTGGAACAGGTGCGTGATCAGTATGACTTCATCATCATCGACTGCTCCCCTTCCCTCGGGCTTGTCACCGTGAACAGCCTAACGGCCAGCGACAGTGTGATCGTACCGGTACAGTGCGAATACTTCGCGTTGGAGGGCTTGGGCAAATTGCTCAACACCATCAAGATCGTGCAGCAACGCCTCAATCCGGAGCTGGTGATCGAAGGCATGCTGTTGACCATGTACGACAGCCGCCTGCGCTTGGCCAATCAAGTGGTTGAAGAGGTGAAGACGCACTTCCAACAGCTCGTGTTCGACACGGTTATCCACCGCAACGTGGCGTTGGGCGAAGCACCGAGCCACGGGCAAACGATAATCATGCACGATGCCACCAGCAAAGGAGCCGTGAACTACCTGAACATGGCCCGGGAGATCCTGCAGAAGAACAGCCTTACGCGTATTCCCGATAGCGAACGCACCATCGCCGTAGAAGCCGAATAATGTCCACGAAGAAGAAAGGCCTGGGTCGCGGCTTGAGCGCCCTGTTGGAGGATCCTGCAACGGATATCACCACTACCGCGACCCCGAGCGACCAGCCCACGGCGAACCAAGGTCCGCTGCCGGTGCGCGCGGCGAGCCCCATCGGCATGGTGCCGGTGGCACAGATCGAAGCCAACCCGTTCCAGCCACGAACGCACTTCAGTGAAGAGGCGTTGCTGGAACTGGCGCAGAGCATCAAGGAACTGGGGGTGATCCAACCAGTGACCCTGCGTAAGATCGGTTACGACCGCTACCAGCTCATCAGCGGTGAGCGCCGTTTCCGTGCTTCGCAGCTCGCTGGCCTGGTTGAAGTGCCTGCCTACGTGCGTGTGGCCAACGACGAGGCCATGCTGGAAATGGCACTGGTGGAGAACATCCAGCGTGAAGAGCTGGATGCCATCGAAGTAGCCATCAGCTTCCAACGGTTGGTGGACGAGGTGAAACTGACCCAGGAGCAGCTCAGCGAAAAGGTGGGTAAGGACCGCACCACGGTAACGAACTACCTGCGGTTGTTACGCCTACCGCCGGAGATACAACTGGGCTTGCGTCAGCGCACCATCGGCATGGGTCATGCGCGTGCGCTCATTGCCATTGGTGATCCGGCCAAGCAGGTAGAGCTTTACGAGCGCATCGTATCCACCCAACTGAGCGTACGGCAGGTGGAAGAACTGGCCCGCGCTGCTGCGGTGAAAGGCCCGCGTGGTGCCTCAACGGGCAGTCCGGTTCGCCCCAACAAGGACCTGAGCAAATTGCTGGCCCAGCACTTCGGCACCCGTGTGGTGGTGAAGCACAATACGGAAGGCAAAGGCCGCATCGAGATCCCGTTCAAGAGCGAAGACGAGTTGCGGAAGATCCTTGCGGTGATCAGGGATTGACCTCAGCCGAGGACCTGCACATCCAAGGTCTTGAACTGCTTGAAGGCTTTATCGGTGGTGACCAAGCGGTAGCCGCCGCAAACGGCGAACGCCGCCAAGTAGGCATCCATCCAAACCTTCGGTGAGGCAGTGCGCATATCGGCGAAGCTGAACCATTGCTCTTGCAACCCGACCGGTTCTGGTGCGAAAGGGAAGCGATCACTGGCCAACAACCCATTGATCCGTTGGATGGCTTCACGGTTGGTCATGGGCCGGTGACCGAACAAGGTGGTAACGGCGGCAGTTGTGAGCAAGCGCAACAAACCCTGTTGTGTGTAACGACAGAAATGCATGGCTCTACCAGGATCGGCATCAGTCCAGGCCATGGCAGTCCGGTGGAACGAGTGTGCCGGAATGGATAAGGCGATCCACAGGTTCACATCAGGCAGATAACGCATCATCACTCCGTATTTCCCCATAGGATCCCGTCCACCTTTTCGGGAGTGAGTTCTTCCCCCGGTTTGGCGGGATGGCCTCCCTTGAAGAAAGGGAATGGGCTTTTGGAGGCTTTGATCTTCTTCCCACCCTTGGGCTGGTCGAGGAAGTTGCGACATGCCTCGGCGATCAAGTCCTTCAACTTGAGCCCCTCCTCAGCCGCTTTGATGCGCAAACGTTTGGCCACGTCGGCAGGTAGATCGAAGGTCATCTTCATACATCAAATATAGCTGGTTAACCAGCTAACCAGCAACTGTGAACGGGAAAAAGGAAGTGCTGCTTTCCGAAGTGTTACAGCTATCACGGCGTGAACCTTGCCATCTTTGTGCCATGCGCTCCGGCGTAACCTCCCTCCTCTTCGCATTCGGGTTCGCCTGTGCAGCCCAAGTGGACGTGATACCGACCACACCCGTGGTGGACAGTGCCGCCGTTGCTGCGCCAGTGATCGTGGACGGTGGTGAAATGACCGAAGCCTCGCCCAGCGCGACCACCAAGCCGGACTCCCTCGACTGGCGCCAACGCCATTCGCCCAAGCGCGCCACTCTGTATAGCGCGGTATTGCCCGGCGCAGGCCAGATCTACAACCGAAAATACTGGAAAGCCCCTGTGGTATGGGCCGGGCTGGGCACATGCCTGTATTTCGTTCAACGCAACACGGTGGAATACCGGCGCTACAAGGATGCCTACATCGCCGTGACCGATGGCGACCCTAACACCACGGACGAATTCAACGGTCGCATCAGCGCCGCACAGCTGTTGGAGGTGACCGATACGTACAGGAAATGGCGCGATATGAGCTACATCTTCACCGGTCTGGTGTATGTGCTTAACGTGGTGGATGCCAGTGTGGACGCCAACTTCGTGCGGTTCGATGTGAGCCGCGACCTTTCGTTGGGTCTACGACCAGCTTTCGGACTAGCGGCACAAGGCGCACCTGGGCTTTGTTTGAACATTGCCCTACACTAGGGCAACGCACGGCTACCTTCGCGGTCTCTCACCACGAACACATGCGCATCGCACTCTACGGATCGGGCCGGATGGGTAAAGCCATTGAACGGATCGCGACCCAACGCGGACATACCATCGCATTGGTGGTGGATTCGAAGAACGCTGGCACCCCACCGACTGGCTGCGATGTGGCGATCGAATTCAGCAGGCCCGAGTTCGCAATGGAGAACATGCGTCTTTGTCTCGCGAACAAGGTGCCGGTTGTGGTGGGAACAACAGGCTGGTACGACCACTTGAACGAGGTGAAGAACCTGGTGAACCAGTACCAAGGTGGCTTGCTTTGGGCCAGCAACTTCAGCATCGGCGTCAACCTCTTCTTTCGGGTGAATCGCATGCTCGCCGGGCTAATGGACCGCCAGCCTGAGTACCACGCACACATCGACGAGATCCATCACATACACAAGCTCGATGCACCCAGCGGTACAGCC